>JBFKSL010000222.1:0-7219 GCA_041626995.1 Ketobacter sp.
ATGCCTATGATTCCAGAAGCAGCCTACGCCATGCTGGCCTGCGCTCGTGTTGGTGCAGTTCACTCTGTTGTGTTCGGCGGTTTTTCCCCCGAATCGCTGAAAGACCGCATTCTTGATTCCGATTGCCAAACTGTGATCACAGCTGATGAAGGTGTACGCGGTGGCCGAGCCATTCCACTAAAAGCCAATACAGATGCAGCATTAGAACAGTGCCCCAACGTGCATACTTGCCTGGTGGTGAAACGCACCGGGGGCGATATAAATTGGGCAGAAGGTCGGGATGTTTGGTATCACGACATCACAGCAGAAGCCAGTAGCGACTGTCCACCGGAAGAAATGGACGCCGAAGATCCACTATTTATTCTGTACACCTCAGGCTCCACTGGTAAACCCAAAGGCGTTTTACACACCACCGGTGGTTACCTGCTAGGAGCAGCCATGACCCATAAATACGTACTGGATTACCGGGAAGGCGATATCTTCTGGTGTACTGCCGACGTAGGTTGGGTAACCGGCCACTCTTATATTGTGTATGGCCCACTGGCTAACGCCGCAACCACCTTAATGTTTGAAGGGGTACCCACCTATCCTGATTCATCTCGCTGCTGGCAAGTAGTAGATAAGCATAAGGTTAACACTTTCTACACGGCTCCAACCGCCTTACGTGCACTGATGCGCCAAGGCGATGAGCCAGTTAAAAAATACAGCCGCGCGTCTTTGCGGTTATTAGGTACCGTAGGCGAACCCATTAACCCGGAAGCCTGGGAATGGTATTACCGTGTAGTGGGCGATGGCCGCTGCCCAATCGTGGATACTTGGTGGCAAACAGAAACCGGCTCGGTGATGATTGCACCGTTACCAGGCGCCTTCACCTTAAAACCAGGTTCGGCTACCCTGCCCTTCTTTGGTGTTGAACCTGCTCTGGTTGACAATGATGGTAATGAACTCGAAGGTGCCACCGAAGGTAACCTGATCATCAAGCGCAGCTGGCCCAGCCAAATTCGTTCTGTGTATGGTGATCATCAACGCATGATTGATACCTACTTTTCCACATACCCCGGCGCCTATTTTACCGGTGACGGCGCTCGCCGCGACGAGGATGGATATTACTGGATCACTGGCCGTGTGGATGACGTTTTGAATGTATCCGGCCACCGCATGGGTACAGCTGAAATCGAAAGTGCTCTGGTGCTACACGATGCCGTAGCAGAAGCCGCCATTGTGGGTTACCCCCATGACATTAAAGGCCAGGGCGTTTATGCCTATGTCACCTTAATGACAGGCGTAGAGGCCACGGAGGAGTTGCGTAAAGAACTGCTGGCCTTTGTTTCCAAAGAGATTGGCGCCATTGCCAAACCTGATGTGATTCAATGGGCACCAGGCCTGCCGAAAACTCGTTCCGGTAAAATCATGCGCCGTATTCTGCGTAAGATCGCAAGCAACGAGATCGATACCCTGGGCGACACGAGTACCCTAGCCGACCCCAGCGTGGTAGAGAATCTAATCGATAACCGCGCGAACAAATAGCGCAGTCATAACGGGAACTCAGCATTGATTAAGTGCTAAGTTCCCGACATCGTCTAAGCACATCAAATCCGCTCTAAATCCACGGTTTTAAGCCTTCTCTACTATACTTATAAATCCAATAAGTTAGTCAGGATTGGTGACTGCCAAGTCGCCACAACCAAGCAGTTAAATGGATAAATCTTTCTTACTTTTCAAACAGTTCTGTATTCTTGCCTTGCTCTTAGCTGCAGCGACCGCTCGTACCGAGAATGTTATTTCATTACACGAGCACAGCATGATGCTCGAGATTGGTAACGAGGTAAGCTACATAAAGGATGTAGAACAAACACTTAGCCTGGAACACATTCTTCAACAGGAGCAGCCTTGGATACAGTCCCGTGCCAGCGAACCTTCTTTCGGCTTTAATGTGGGCCAGGTTTGGCTCACATGGAAAGTGTTCAATAATGAAAAAGAAGCTCGCGATCTCTTTATTGAAGTAGGCTACTCTGCTCTGGACTATGTTGATCTTTATACTGTGAACAGCAATGGCAATATCCAAAGCTTCCACGTTGGCGATCAAAAACCATTTAATCAACGCCCTATCGACCACCGTCACTTCATATTACCCGTAAAGATGGAAGCGGGTGAAACCAGAACGTTCTACTTGAGAGTCAACACCACTGGCACCTTAAAAATCCCCCTAACACTGTGGGATCAGAATTATTTTTATCAGCGCAACCAACATAACTTGGTGGCACAGGGACTATACTTCGGCATCATGCTGGTGATGACACTCTACAATTTATTTTTGTATTTTAGTGTGCGTCACCCCAGTTATCTTTTTTATACGACAACCACGTTTTGCATTATGTCACTCGTTGCCTCCCTGAATGGCATGGGGTTTCAGTATCTCTGGCCAGACACACCCGCTATTAACCGTTTTAGTGTTCCTGTTAGCGTGTCATTATTAGGAATAAGCTCCGTATTTTTTTCTATTTCACTCCTGAACATTCGCCAATGGGCGCCCAGACTTTATGTTGTAAAACTGGTGCATTTAGCCGTGTTTTCCACCATGTTAGTAGCCTGCTTTATTGCCCCTTACAACACTGTTATTCGATTACTATCTTTGTTCGTTGCTATCAGCGCTTTTGTAAGCCTTTATGTGGGGCTGCACATCTTAGCTAAAGGCAACCGAGTGGCACGCTTTTATGTGTGGTCCTGGGTGTGCTTGTTCTCGGCCATCATTTTCACTGCCTTAAACAGCCTGGGGGTTTTGCCCGGTAGCTTTTTTATCGAAAACTCCATTCGCATTGGCTCTGCCCTGGAAGTGATTTTACTTTCGTTCGCCCTGGCTGATCGCATCAACCAAGAACGGAATGCTCGTCGTACTGCCGAACGTGGCGCCCTAATGCTTGAAAAGAAAGCTAACCAAGAACAGCAAAAATATATGGAATTAAAGTTTCACTCTGAGGTGGAGGAACTTAAAAGCAAACAAAAAATCATTGAGGCTGAAGCCGAAAGCAAGGCCAAATCAGAATTCTTAGCCACGATGAGCCATGAAATTCGAACCCCTATGAATGGCGTCTTAGGCATGGCCGAATTACTCCAAGATACCGATTTGAACTCACAGCAAAAACAATACACAGATGTCATTACCACTTCAGGAAGGGCGCTTCTAAACATCATCAATGAAGTTTTGGATTACTCAAAAATTTCCGCGAACAAAATGGAATTGAGCAATACAGATTTCGATCTCGATCAACTGTGCCAGGAGTGTGCGTCGGTTTTTTCATTAACAGCAGAAAGAAAACGTTTAGAGCTAGTAAGCTCCATCGATCCAAACACACCCATTTTTATACACAGCGATGCCAATCGTCTGCGGCAAATCATTCTTAACTTATTGGGTAACGCATTTAAATTTACCCATGAAGGCTTGATCAGTTTACGAGTGCGGCAAACTGCCCCCAGTGATGAAAACCAAATCACCTTGCGTTTTGAAATTTCAGATACAGGCATTGGTATCGACGAAGCCACTCAACAGAAATTATTTGATGCCTTTACTCAAGCCGATAGCTCGGTGTCCCGACAATATGGCGGCACTGGCTTAGGCTTAAGCATTTCAAAACGCTTAGCAGAGCTTATGGGCGGCAACATCGGCATTAGCAGCACACCAGGCAAAGGCAGCTGTTTTTGGTTTACCATTCAGTGCCAACTTGCTGATGAAGAATTCGCCCAAAGCCATAAATTCCATTATGAAGCACTAGAAAATAGACGCCTGTTAATTGCCGACGATTCTCCAGAATTCTGTCACTCACTGCAGGAACTCACCGATGCATGGGGCATGCACACAGACGTAGCCTATAACGGCAATCAAGCCCTGGACTTAATGCAACGGACCACAGAAAAAGGCAACCCTTACGATGTAGTCATTCTGGATATGGATATGCCAGGCATGACTGGAATAGAATGCGCGGCAGCCATGCGCCGCAACCAACACATTACAGAGAATTTCTGCATTCTACTAACCGCTGCACGCAATACACCCCATAAGAACATTCTTAAAGCCAACAACATTCAATGTTCTATGCAGAAACCTATCTCTACACGCAACTTGTGTAAGGTCATTGTGTCTTTGATGGAAGATGATCAGATAACACAGGACGATACTCCAGATCATAAAGTTGCTGAGCTTCAGCATAAAAACATTTTGGTGGTAGAAGATAACGATGTTAATAAAGCGGTTATCTCCAGCATGCTAAAGAAATTAGATGTGGGTTTTCAGGTGGTGGATGATGGTAAGCAGGCTCTGCATATGCTGACACAACGCAGTAGCTTTTTCGACTTAGTGCTAATGGACTGTGAAATGCCCATAATGGACGGCTACACCGCCACAAAAAAATTCCGCGCCTTTGAAATGGAGCAGAAGATTGAGCCCACCCCCATCATAGCGCTCACCGCTCACGTAATTGAAGAGTACCAAGCCAAGGCTAGGGAAGCGGGCATGAATGACCACATTTCCAAACCAGTGACATTCGCAACCTTACAGGAAAAATTAATTCAATATCTGGGAAGCAATTCAAATATGGATAAACAAGCGTCTACCTAAATTAACGCCCGCGAAGGTGGCGCTCCCTATTCTCTTGCTTTTTGATTTCACTTTTCTTCAACAACACATACATCGCCCCAGCCCCACCATGATGACGCTGAGCGCTATGGAAAGCCATTACCTGAGGCAATAAAGGCAACCACTTATTCACATAACTTTTCAGCAACGCAGGCGGGTTACTACGATCGCCTTTACCGTGCAAAATCATCACTGTACGCACCCCCAGCTCACTACAGTCACGAATAAATTCGAACACCTCTTTGCGCGACTGCTCCACGGTTTTTCGGTGCAGATCGAGAACCGCATCCACTGAGTATTTGCCTAAACGCAGCTTTCGATACACCCCCTCCTGAACCCCACCGCGTTTGAATTCCAAAATATCATGGGGGTCTACCATCTCCACATATTCCGAGGTCAGCAGATTTTCGTCGGCTTGAGCGTGATGGGTGGCAGCCTCACGCCTTGCCAATTGAGCCTCGGTGGGCGCACCAGGCTTAACAGTTCGAGCAATTCGTGTCTTTTCCAGTGGCTTTACTCCTGCCATCTCCTGCTGAAAAAGATCTTCATCGTTGGTATCTGTCATGGCGAACTCAAGTATTGGTTACTTAGTGGAATTATGCCCTGAATGGGTAGCCAAGCGTATAGCGATCAAATATTAGTCGGTATATTTTACACCCAGACAACCTAACCTAGTTATTTTTTATATAAGCCCATGAATTATATAAGAAAATAAACCTGGCATACTACCTGCTTACTATTTGGTCAGATAAGGCCGAGCATGCTGGCTCGACCACAAACCCAGACTTAACTCTGGGACAGTTTTACTAAAAATTGGAGTTACCCAAAAAATGATGAATATTAAAGGTTTGGTGTTTACTGCTGCAACTCTGTTATCTAGCGCAGCTCTTGCCACCCCTCAATACACTGGGGACACCACGGGCAACCCCGGCTTCACCGACGCGGGCTACAGCGACTTGCCTGGTGGTTATTACATCTGGAATGATGAAGCGGATACCCGTCAGTGGCACCTACGCTGGACCGGCTTAGGCGCTGATAACGGTATCGTTGATTGGTTTGGTGCACTTACTTTTTACGATAGCAATCTGCAAAGCTCTACCGATTTCCGCTTCGAAAGCAGCGGCACTTATGCAGATTTCTACGATGACACCTACAATAACCCTTTCCTGGGCTTTGCTGATGGCATCTATTTCGACGCTTACACCAACAACACCGGCGGTGTAGACGGCATCGACTTCTACCTGGAAAGCAATATCGAGTTGTTGGGTTTCCAACTGGGCTCCAGCATGTTCGACCTGGGTGCAGACGACTTTAACCTGTTGGATAGCAACGCGGTTGAAGCTATGGGCGTGTATATCGGTGATGGCTTAGCGAACCCAGAAGCGCTAGTTACCTACAACCCGATGCAGGGCCAGTATCAGTATCAATTTGAAATCGCTGCCGTACCAGAGCCAGGCTCCATTGCTCTTTTAGGCTTAGGCTTGATCGGCTTGGGCGCAGCCCGACGCAAAGCCCGCAAAGCTTAATCCCATCTGCGGACGCAAAAAAGCCGACGTCACTGTCGGCTTTTTTTATACCTATTGAAAATGAAAAACTAGTTCACACAGTGCTCATTCAGCGCAGCCACCAACTGCTGATGCAGCCCGGCAAATCCACCATTACTCATAATCACAATATGATCACCTTCCTGAGACTGCTTCACTAAATCACGCACAATCTGCTCCACGGACGAACATACCTTAGCCGGCACTTTGCTAGACAGGGCCACTGGCTCCATATCCCAGTCCAAACCTTCAGGTTGATACCAGGTCACTTTATCTGCCGCCAAAGTCGAGGCGGCCAACAAAGCCTTGTGCACCCCCAAACGCATGGTGTTGGAGCGAGGCTCAATGACCGCAATGATACGCTTATCACCTACCCGCTTGCGCAAGCCTTCCAATGTACTCTGAATCGCCGTGGGATGGTGGGCAAAATCGTCATAAACCGTGACTCCACCCACTTCGCCAATCACTTCCATGCGACGCTTAACGCCTTCAAACTCACACAAGGCTCGCACACCATCCTGGGCTCTTACACCAGCATGACGTGCCGCAGCAATGGCAGCCAAACCGTTATTCACATTGTGCTGCCCGGTTAAGCTCCAACTCACCGTGCCCATGGGTTCACCTTCAAACAACACATCAAATTCGGAACCGTCTTCACGCAATAATTGCGCTTGCCAGCCTCGCTCTCCGATCACTTCCGTGGGCGTCCAACAACCCATTTCCATCACTTCTGCTAAGTTCACATCGCTTTGGGGGTATATGATGCGCCCATTCTCAGGCACCGTTCGCACCACATGGTGAAACTGCCTTTGAATGGCTTTCATATCTTCAAATATATCGGCGTGATCAAACTCCAGGTTATTCAAAACCAGGGTTCGAGGAAAATAGTGGACAAACTTGGAACGTTTATCGAAGAAGGCGGAATCGTATTCGTCCGCTTCGATCACAAAAAAAGGCTCTTTACCCAAACGGGCAGACACCGGCAAGTTTTTCGGCACACCACCAATTAAATACCCCGGTTCTAAACCCGCATGCTCCAATATCC
>JBFKSL010000223.1:0-7207 GCA_041626995.1 Ketobacter sp.
AAGGGGAATTTGGTTTCGTACAGAAAATCATTTCATGCGAAACAGTAGATCTATCTGAAATGGGATTGAAAATGTATATGAGCGAAGCTGTGCAGCAAGGGCTCATTACCGACCTCATGGTTGAACTTACCGACAACAATGAGCGTTATTTATTGACAGCAGAAGTAAAATGGGTAACCGAAACGGCAGATGATGGTTGGTTTTTTGCCGGTTTTGAATTGTTCGATGCTGAGAACACCGATTACGAAAAATGGTGTGCCATGATTCGTAATCGGGAACAAAAGTAATTACTGAACGTTTTCGGCTTCAGTAAATACGCCTTGGAATAAAATGGAGCTAAGATAACGTTCACCAGAGTCTGGCAGAATAACCACCGTAGTTTTGCCCGCATTTTCCGGTCTGTCCGCTACTTTCAATGCTGCACATAAAGCCGCACCACAAGAAATTCCCGCCAAAATGCCTTCTTTCTCCATCAGTAATTTAGCATGCTCGATGGCTTCATCGTTGGTAACTTGCTCTACCGCATCCACTAAGTCCACATCCAGGTTCTGTGGAATAAATCCTGCACCGATGCCTTGAATTTTATGGGGTGAGGGCTTCAGTTCTTCGCCAGCCATGCTTTGCGAGATCACTGGGGAATCCGCGGGTTCAACAGCAATGGATTGAATGGCCTTGCCTTGAGTATTTTTAATGTAGCGGGAAATGCCCGTAATCGTACCGCCGGTTCCAACGCCGCTAATTAGAATGTCGATTTCGCCATCGGTGTCATTCCAAATCTCGGGGCCAGTGGTTTGTTCATGAACGGCAGGGTTGGCTGGATTTTCGAACTGTTGCAGCATAATGGCGTTGCCATCACTTTGCTCAACAATTTCCTGGGCCTTGGCAATAGCCCCTGGCATGCCTTTAGGGCCTTCGGTTAATACCAAATTAGCACCCAGTGCTTTCAATACCTTACGACGCTCAAGGCTCATGGTGGCGGGCATGGTCAAGGTCAGCTTATAGCCCCGTGCGGCACAGACAAAGGCCAGCGCAATACCTGTGTTGCCACTGGTCGGTTCCACCAGCTCCATGCCGGGTTTCAGCGTGCCATCTTTTTCTGCTTGCCAAACCATGTTGGCTCCAATGCGGCATTTAACCGATCCGGCAGGATTTCGGCTTTCAATTTTTGCCAGCACATTGTGTTTGGTCAGGTTCTTCAGGCGAACCAGGGGGGTATTACCGATGGAAAGAGAGTTGTCTTCATAAATTTTTGACATAATGATAGATCCTTGTGGTCTTAACCGTAAACGCGGCTTAACCGGATTCTACACTCACAGTCTCTATTTTCAATCACACTGCCAATGCCAACTCAATCACAGAGTGAATTTCAATTGTGGAAAGTGTTCAATAGTGCCAAATAAAGTGTGCGCTCAGTCAACATAGTTTTGATCGCGAAAAACAAACTACTGCTAGCCTTCAAGTAGATGGATTTTATTTATTGCAACCGGAACAGGTGCGGATGTTATGAATCTTTGGAAGTTGGCATTACCCGTGGCCATTATGGTGTTTTCTTCTGTAGCCCAGGCAGAAGTAAGCAAAGATCCAAAACTGTTAGCTGATGGGCTGTTTCGAACAGGTTTAGATTTCTGTAATGCCGCATCGAAAAAAAGCCGCTCCGACACGGCTGGTGCGCGAGCTGACTTTAATGAATACCTATCTCATCTGGAGCGAGCCAAAACTATTTACCCTGAATTAATGAGAGAAAATCAATTTGCTAAACGCGAATCCACTCGCTGTGAATTGGTTCAGGATAATATTGCCAGAGCAGAAGCCATGCCCATTATCGAGGAAAGCCTGGTTGCCTGCTCAGAGGCCAAAAATGCCTTGAGGGGAGAGCCTAATCTGGCAACCGCTAAGGAAAAACATACCCAGTACATGGCGTTACGTGATAAAGCATTAGCGACCACACCCACCGTGTTGCGTGTAGGGTCAGTTGCGGTACAGCTACGCGTGTGTGATCGTTTGGAAGAAAAAATATCATTGGTACAAACTAACCAAAACCGAACCATTGAAATGTCTACCCGTACCATTGCTGCGTTCCAAAAAGCTGCCGATACCTGTAGTGTGGGTCAGGATATGCTGAAAAACAGAAGCAATAATCTGGAAAAAATCCAAGCAGCAGATCAACTACTAGCTCGTTTACGCCAAGATCAGCAGCAGGCAAACAAACAGGCAACAGCCTTATTAACTGATCAAATCGTGGCAAAATCCGCACAGCAGCAAATAAAACAACTGCAAAGCAGCTTAAAAAGATGCCAGAGCCAAGTAGTGGCCAAGCAGGAGGCAGCGCGTAAAGCCCATAAGGCTGATCAGCTAGCAGCTGCTGAAGCCAAAAAGGCGGCCGAAGAAAACATTGTTGCAGCAGAAACTGCCCCGGATGGCGTGTTAGAGGGTGGCGAAGTAGCTCATATGGATGCTAGTGACCTATAAATCCTGATCATTTCTGCCATGGCCATAGGCCTTTAGGCTGTTTAAAGTAGTGATATTGTCCAAATTGACGCCCTAACTAGGGCGTTTCTTGGTTTATAATGTCGCAATTTTACGCAGTTCAAGGCTAAAACTATGCAATTTGAAGGTACTGAACAATACGTAGCCACCGCTGACCTGAAGTTGGCGGTGAATGCTGCAATCAATCTACAACGTCCATTATTGATCAAAGGCGAACCAGGCACCGGAAAAACCATGCTCGCAGAGCAGGTTTCTGAAGGCTTGGGCTTAAGACTGATTCAATGGCACATCAAATCCACCACCAAAGCCCATCAGGGCCTATATGAATACGATGCGGTTTCTCGCCTTCGTGATTCCCAGCTGGGTGATGATCGCGTTCATGATATAAAAAACTATATCAATAAGGGCAAACTGTGGGAGGCTTTTGAGTCTGAGGAGCAGGTGGTACTGCTGATCGATGAGATCGATAAAGCAGACATCGAATTTCCCAATGATTTGCTGCAAGAGCTGGATAAGATGGAGTTTTATGTGTACGAAACACAGGAAACCATCAAAGCGGTAAAACGCCCTATTGTGATCATTACCAGTAACAACGAAAAAGAACTTCCCGATGCCTTCCTGCGTCGTTGCTTTTTCCATTACATCGATTTCCCTGATAAAACCACCATGCAGAAAATCGTGGAAGTGCATTTCCCCGGTATCAAGCAAAGCATGGTGAAAGACGCTATGGAAGTGTTTTTTGATGTGCGCAAGGTTCCCGGCTTAAAGAAAAAACCTTCCACTTCTGAATTAATCGATTGGTTGAAACTGTTGCTGGCAGACGACATTCCTGAAGATATCCTACGTAACCGTGACACCAAGAGTGCAATCCCACCTCTGTACGGTGCGTTGGTGAAAAACGAGCAGGATGTGCATCTTCTAGAGCGCCTGGCATTCATGCAACGTCGTGAGAGCTAATTATGCTGATTGATTTCTTTTTTGAATTGCACGAAGGCAAGGTGCCAGTAAGTATTCGGGAGTACTTGGATTTGCTGGCGGCCTTGGAGCAGCGCACTGTGTATGCGGATATGGAGCAGTTTTATTACCTGGCCAGAACCGTATTGGTGAAAGACGAGAAACATTTCGACAAGTTCGATCGTGCATTCAAAAAATATTTCGATGGTCTGGAAGAATTGGATGAATTGTTCGAAAGTTTGATTCCAGAAGAATGGCTGCGTAAAGAAATTGAGAAAACCTTAAGCAAAGAAGAAATGGAAAAACTGAAGCAGCTTGGTGATCTCGATAAGCTCATGGAAGAGTTTAAAAAGCGCCTAGAGGAACAGAAAAAGCGGCACCAGGGTGGCAATAAAATGATTGGCACTGGTGGTACATCACCTTTTGGCGCCTACGGTCAAAACCCCGCAGGTTTCCGAATGGCGGGGCCGGGTCGAAATGGCAAAGCTGTAAAAGTCTGGGAAAAACGTCAGTACCGAAACCTGGACGATTCGGTTGAGTTGGGTGTGCGTAATATCAAGATGGCCTTGCGCCGTTTGCGTAAGTTTACCCGCGAAGGCATGCCAGACCAGTTGGATATTGACGATACCATTCGTTCTACAGCACGTAACGCTGGCTACCTGGATTTAAAAATGGTGCCAGAGCGTCGCAATGGTGTAAAAGTTTTACTGTTCTTTGATGTGGGCGGTTCTATGGATCCTTACGTTCGCACCTGTGAGGAATTGTTCTCCGCCGCCAAGGTTGAGTTCAAACACATGGAATATTTTTACTTCCATAATTTTCTATATGAAGGTGTTTGGAAAGACAATCAGCGTCGCTGGACAGAACGCACTGATACCTGGGACATATTACATACCTATAGCAGCGATTATCGGGTGATTTTTGTGGGTGACGCCACCATGTCGCCCTACGAAATTAGTTCAGTGGGTGGCAGCGTAGAACATTGGAATGAAGAATCCGGAGAAACCTGGATGCGACGTATTACCGACACTTTTGAGCGAGTCATATGGCTTAATCCGGAACCCGAAAATACTTGGGAGTTCACCACCTCGGTTACCTGGACACAAAAACTATTGGAAAACCGGATGTTTCCCTTAAGCCTGAAAGGCTTGGAAGAGGGGATGAGGTATCTTGCTAAATAGGACAAAACTGCAGCTTAATCGCTGCAGTTTTTGTATCAGGCGGGCTCTGCTTCGATAAGCTCCACTTCGGGTAACTGAGCAGGTTTGGCAATCACTTTTTCAGTGGGTGCTACAACAGTAGAAACGCCTACAAACACCAGCTCATCGTTTTGATTAGTGATTTTATTTTCAATTAAAACGATATTACCGCGGCGTTTCTTTTCAACTACTTCTAAATGAGCAGTAAGTAAGTCACCTGCGCGAACGGGCTTTTTAAAACGCATTTCCTGGCCAGCATATACGCTGCCTGGGCCGGGAATCGTAGTAGCAACAGCCGCACTCACTACCACTGCGCACAAAGCTCCATGCGCAATGCAACCACCAAACGGCGTGGTTTTGGCGTATTCATGGTCAAGATGAAGAGGGTTGGTGTCACCCGATAAAATGGCGAACAACGTAATATCTTGTTCTGTAACGCGTTTGCTGTACTGAGATGTCATACCCACTTCGAGTTCGTCGAAGGTAGTATTCTCCAAATTAGACATTTTGGGCTCCCTATTCGGTTTGAACAAATCTTAGCGGTCTATAGGGAGCCTGGATAGCAATTAAATGTAACGGATTCTTAGCAACGTGAAATAATTAGAAATTTACGCCGTTGCTGCTTCACGCTTTTTTGCTGGCTGGGTAACATTCAGGCGGGAATTTGCCCAAGCGATTGTATCTTTTATAACTTCTTCCCGGTTTAGTTCATTAAAAATTTCGTGCCGACCATCTTCATACAGCTTAAAAGTCACGTCCAATTGGCCACCAGAACGCAGATGTTCGGCCAATTTCTCAATGCCGTGTTTGCGTGATCCGTAACTTAATGGATCTCGCTCACCAGAAACCAAATAAAAGGGAACTTGATTAGGAATGTTGCGCAGATTTTTGTTACGACTGATGGCGTCCAAACCACTTAAAAAATCATCCCACATTTGATTGGTGCACAAAAAACCGCACAATGGGTCGCTTATGTATTTATCCACTTCTTTTTCATCGCGGCTTAACCAATCGGCAGTGGTACGAGGTTTACCAAAGCGTTTATTAAAGCTGGCAAAGGTTTGTCGGTCGATTAAGTTGCTGCGTGCTTTGCTGCCATTACGAAACTTTTCAAGCCGAATCAACATTTTGGGCGCGCGCAATGCCACTGGGGCGGAATAACCCGAGCCAGATAAGATCACAGCCGAAACTGAATCACCATGCTGCGTGCAATAGTAAAGGCTAATAAAGGAACCCATGCTATGACCAAACAAAATCACCGGCAAATCAGGATAATCAGAGTGAATGGATTCGTTCACCACTTTCAAATCTGAAATAACCTTTGCCCAACCGTTTTTATCAGCGTAGTGACCAACCAAGCCGCCCTGTGGAATGGAGTAGCCATGACCGCGATGGTCATGGGCATAAACCGCATAACCGTCTGCAATGAGCTTTTCAGCAAATGGGGCGTAGCGCTCGCTGTGTTCAGCCATGCCATGATTGATATGAAAAACACCTTTAATGGGTTTGTTGGAACTGGGCTGCCACTTTCTTACAAATATCTGATGACCGTCCGTGCTCTCGAGAAAGTGCTGGCTAGTTTGCATGGAAAACTCAATCCCCTGAAAATTGTTACGGATTACTGGGCTGATTTGAACTGTTGGCCCATTGTACCCCTTTGTTTTGTATTTTTGCACAGTAAATACTGCTCGACCCATTGGTTCAATCGAGCTTGATCCTCTGGGCCAGCGCTCAGGCCAATTTGGGTTCTGCGCCACAATATATCGTGGCCGCTAGTGGCCCATTCGTGATCACATAAAAAGGTTACTTCTTTTTCCCGCAGGCCTGGGCAGAGTTCCTCACCCAAATCAGAGAGGGAAGAGCATTTTTGTAGCAAGTTTGTGCATCTGGCTCCATAAGTACGGCAGTAATGATGCAGCAGGTGACTGGGTAGCCAGGGGTACTGCTCTGCAATGGAGAGAATAAATTGATCGAAGCTTTGTTCGCCTATCTCACCACCGGGTAGCGGAGCAATGTGTTGAGTTTCAATGTGTGTAGGAAAAGACAGATAAGTGGAAAGCAACTGCATCACTTCAAGTGCCATTATTCTATGTGTGGCAAAGCTACCACCGAATACGGATACCACAGGTGATTGGCCGTCGCTGCAATCCATATCCAAGGCATAATCATCTACGCTGTTTTGCTGAGCCTGGTTGCTATCGCAATACAAAGGTTGTTGGGTGGCAAAGCTCTGTAGAATGGAATCGGAATTCAGTTGGGTTTTAAAATGTTGATTCAGCTTGTTTAAAATTCTAAGGGCTTCTTCTTCGTCGATGTGATTTTGGTTTTGGTCGTTTTCGGTTATGTTGGACAAGCACACTAAGCAATAATGTTGTTGATAGGGGCACACAGTCAGTTGTTCTGCTCCTTCCTCTAAAATGTAAGCCTGTTGTCCCGAGAAAAATCGAGGTACAACCAGAAAACATTTTCGTTTCAACTCTACCCAGCAACGTGTTTCAATATTAAGAATTTCAGATTGAACTTTATTCACCCATGGGCCTGCGGCATTAATCAATGCATGAGTAAAC
>JBFKSL010000224.1:0-7202 GCA_041626995.1 Ketobacter sp.
CTACCTTCGCTAACCGCAGGAATAACAGCATGCATTGAAAAATCCAGAGGCAACGAAATGGCACTGCCAAATGCAGCACCATTACAACCTGCATAGGAATCACATATCATTTGTGTACTAGCATTGGCGGTAATGGTGAGTTTGATTATTCCACCTTGATACTGCTCATTCAGCTGCAACGAGTATGTACCATCACCTGCGGTTGTGGCGCTTCCCACTATTTCCAATTCATTACCCGCGGCATCTAACTCAATAGCAGTTACTAAACCTTGCTGGACGATTCCTTTAACTGCTGTACCAGAAACTGTGGTCGGATTTTGTTGAGGAGGATTACTAGAGGAACCTCCACCCGAACCACCACCGCCACAGCCGGCTAACAGAATTGCTGCCGACAAACCACAAGCCAATACGCTCTTATTCATACGTCACTCCAAGTTGATTCATAAAAAGAATCGCATCGACCAAATAAAATCAAAGCACAGAAATTTATGTGAAATAAAACAAAAGGCGATGGCAAAACTTCCCCGAGCCTTGCAATACCCAGCGGCGACATTTAAATGAAATGAATCCCCAAATACAAATCTCTGTACCGCGCCATTTACTTAAGCCACGATACGCTTCTTCCCCGTTACTTATAAAAGTGTTTCCTTGAGATATAGACTACCAGATTTGGCAATCTTGGATAATTTAACGCCAAGATTGCACAGATTGCAAGCAAGGCGTTGGTTATGGGGGTACTTCAGGTAAGGGGAAATTATTTACCGCATTATTGAATAAGCCCATCACACTTGTTGTCATCAAATTGCAACAAATATTCAGGCATAAGAGTAGGGACCACCTTTTTTTAAGCCGGACTGATAGGTTTCCATTTTATGAACGCGCTCAACAAACTGTTTGATGTGCGGACATTGATCAGCAATGGGTGATCTCATCATGGATGTTTCTAGCGGAAAGATCATTTGAAAATCTGCAGCACTTAATGCATCTCCAGCAAACCACGTATTATTGCTTAGATGCTGTTCAATAAATCGCATATGGGTTTCAATATTTGGAGAAACATAACTTTTCATAATATTACCGACAATGGCTTTTGCGATTGGCCGAATGAAAAACGGCATTGGCGCGGTTTTAACTTTTTCAAATATAAGTGCAAGCACCATAAACGGCATAAGGGAGCCTTCGGCATACTGCAACCAATACTGCGATTGAGCAAAGGCCGCGCTTTGTCGGTCAAGCGAGAATTTCTCTTTACCGTAATTTTCCATTAAGTAATTGATAATTACCCCGGATTCGGCAATGGTTCTATCGTTATCCGTGATCACTGGAGACTTACCCAGAGGATGAACCTGCTTGAGACTCTCTGGTGCAAGGTTAGTCTTGGGATTGCGCTCATAACGTTTAATCGTGTAATCAACACCCAGCTCCTCCAGTAACCAGATGATTCTTTGCGAGCGCGAGTCTTCCAAGTGATGGAGAGTGATCATGGTACATACCCCTAAAAATATCCATAGCAACACTGACTGATATAGGTTGCGGCTTAAGTGATTATCGTTATAGCACGTACCTTATCACAATTATTGTTGACGATATCCACTTGGTAACCGCCCTTAAAAACACCAGGCACAAAAAAACCGGGCTGATTCTCACCAGCCCGGTTTTTGTATTCTGCGGAAGCCGATTACTTGATTTTGGCTTCTTTGAACATCACATGCTTGCGAATTTTAGGATCAAACTTTTTGATCTCCATTTTCTCAGGCATGGTGCGCTTATTTTTGGTAGTGGTGTAGAAGTAACCAGTACCGGCAGTGCTTACCAATCGAATCTTGTCACGCATGATCGTTTCCCCTTACACCTTTTCGCCACGGGCACGCATTTCAGACAGCACAGTGTCGATGCCCTTCTTATCAATAATACGCATACCTTTAGAAGATACACGCAGTCTTACGAAGCGCTTTTCGCTCTCAACCCAAAAGCGGTGGTGATGCAGGTTGGGTTCAAAACGGCGCTTGGTTTTGTTGTTTGCGTGTGAAACGTTATTTCCAGTGATCGGACGCTTGCCGGTCACCTGACAAACCTTAGCCATTACTCAATCTCCAATTCGGCCATATCGCTGCGAGACACAACCTTTAAAATTAAACAGTTACCTTGCTCAGGCCTAACTTACTTAGCCAGGATTCAAGCGTATCGGTAACGCAGAGACTGGACAGGTGCCTGAAAGGGGGCTGCTTTATATCAAACTGACAGCTCAAAATCAACTTAAACGATACCAGCATTGCTGGGTGAAGGGGGGCAGGAGGCGTGGATGGCGGGCTCGCCACTTCTTGACCTCCTAACCTCCCGCTCTCGTAGTCCGCTCTACAAATACCCTCGCTCCGCCATGGAAACCACTTCTCCATCCCCCACCACAATGTGATCCAACACCCTCACATCAATCAGCTCCAGTGCAGACTGCAAACGCCGGGTAATATGGCAGTCGGACTGGCTGGGCTCTGCCACGCCAGATGGATGATTATGGGCAAAAATCACTGCCGCTGCGTTCAGTTCTAGCACCCGCTTCACCACTTCCCGCGGATAAACCGATGCGCCATCAATGGTTCCTGTAAAAAGTTCTTCAAATTGTATCAAACGGTTTTGATTATCCAGAAACAGGCAGGCAAATACTTCATGCTGATAGGCTCGCAGACGTGCAGACAGATAGCGCCGGGTAGTAGCCGGGCTGGTAAAGGCATCACCGCGGTATAACGTGGCTTCCAAATAGCGCCGCCCCAACTCCAAGCTGGCTTGCAATTGCGCCCACTTTGCCTTGCCCATGCCATGGATTTCAGAGAATTGCTGAGGGCTCGCCTCCATGGCTTCTCGCAACCCGCCAAAGTGTTCCAGCACTCCCCTAGCCAGCTCCACAGCACTCTTTCCTTTCACTCCGGTGCGCAGAAAAATCGCCAGCAACTCACTGTCGGTAAGCGCTTCCCCACCGCGCATTATCATCTTTTCCCTGGGCCGCTCTTCTGCAGGCCAATCCGTTATCGCCATGATTTACCCTCAATATCAATACAAATTAGACAGTTAGGGGTAAAACACAGAAAGAATATTTACCTGGATCACTTGTGTAGTCAGTTCCTGACTCTTACCATTAATGGCAATCGTCCTATTTGAGAAGCGACATGTTGGAATTGGCAAATCGCCGCATTTTGCTGGGTGTTACGGGTGGAATCGCCGCTTATAAGAGCGCAGAGCTGATTCGCCGCCTAAAAGAATTAGGTGCGGACGTGCGCGTGGTGATGACCAAAGCAGCCCAGGAATTCATAACGCCGCTCACCTTGCAGGCACTTTCTGGCAACCCAGTGCATACGGAATTGCTGGATACCGATGCGGAAGCCGCCATGGGTCATATCGAGCTGGCTCGCTGGGGTGATCTGATTCTGATTGCGCCTGCCAGTGCCGATTTTATCGCCCGTTTTGCCCATGGCCATGGCAATGATTTACTCACCACCCTATGCCTCGCGGCGCGCTGCCCCATTGCTCTAGCACCTGCAATGAACCAGGCCATGTGGGCTTGCGCAGCCAATCAGGCCAATGTGACAACCCTTCAACAACGTGGAGTTCCGTTGTTTGGCCCCGCTGAGGGTGAACAAGCCTGCGGAGACGTGGGCCCAGGTCGCATGCTGGAACCCAGCGAACTGGCTGCCCTTTGCGTAGAGCAATTCCCCAGCCAGAAACTTACCGGAGTACGGGTGACCATTACCGCCGGCCCCACACGGGAAGCGATCGACCCTGTACGCTACATCAGCAATCACAGCTCCGGCAAAATGGGCTTTGCACTGGCAGAAGCAGCCCGCGATGCGGGTGCTCAGGTAACGTTAATCAGTGGCACGGTTAATTTAGCCACCCCCGACCGGGTAGAAAGAATCGATGTGGTAAGCGCCCAAGATATGTACGACGCATCCCTACAGCGCGTGAGTTCCACCGACATTTTTATTGCAACAGCAGCAGTTGCGGATTTTCGTGTGGAAAATTGCCAAAATCAGAAAATCAAAAAACAAGATAATAGCAATAATACTATGACCCTTTCCCTGGTGGAGAATCCCGATATCGTGGCCAGCATAGCCAATCATGAAAATCGGCCCTTTACTGTGGGATTTGCCGCAGAAACCCAAGATGTTGAAGGGTATGCTCGCAGCAAAATTCAGCGTAAGAACCTGGATATGATCGTCGCCAACGATGTCAGCCGCAGCGATATCGGTTTCAATAGCGATCAAAATGCCGTCACTATTATTTGGAAAGAGGGACAATTGGCACTGGATACCGCCAGCAAGTCACAAATTGCCCGCCAGATAATTACGACGATCAGTGAGCATTACGGAAATTAATGCAATTTGGCCAAAATGAGCTCCGTCACCCCTACAGTTCGGTGAGGTAGCTGCTAATCTGAATAGATACACCTTTCAAATTCATTGGCCTTGATTACCAGACCAAGCAGGAAAAGCAATGGCTAAGAAACCAAAGCCTGGCAAAGCAAACGCACCAAAAGCAGAACCGAAACAAGCTGAATCCACTTCCCCAAAAGCCTCCATCAAATCCGGCTTAATGGGCATTATGCTGCCTTCCCTGGTGGGTTCCGCTATTGCAGCCGCCATTTGCGGTGTACTGATTATGATTCTGGTTATTCAACCCGGCAGCCAGCAGCAGATTCAAATAACTGGCCAAGCTCATGCGCAGCAATATTTACAAGATTTGGTTCAGCTGGGTAAAAGCCTTCAGGCTGGCGTTGCAAAAGTAGCCAACAGCAGCCTGGTTAAAGAAGCCCTGGCTGCCGGCAATACCCAGGAAAGGGAACAACAGCTACAGGAATTATTCCCTTCCGCCAGCAGCGTTAAAATTTTCCCCAAAGGCAAAGCGAGAAAAACCCAGAGTACGGTGCCGCCCATTAGCTTCTCGCAACTGGATATGGTGGCCAAAGCGGAGAAGAAGGACAACGCCAACCCTGAAATCCATAGCCACGAGAAAAAATCCTATCTCACCATCGTGAAAGCCATTCAAAACGGCGACAAGATTATTGGCAGCCTGCTGGTAAGCTTTGAGCTGGATGCATTGCGTACGCAACTCCCAGAACTTGCTGCCGAAACTGGCTACGTTGAGATCATTCAAACCTTCGCCAACCAACCCAGCGTAGTGTACAGCAGCGGCAACGCCGCTCATAAGCAGGGCGCGGGAATCGAAGCCAAAGGCAATGTAGCGCACTGGAGCGCGGTGTTCTATCCATCAGAAAATCTGAATGTCATTGGCGGCTATATGGGTATGGCCTGGGGGCTGGTGGGCGCCAGCGTGGTACTGGTATTACTGTGTGCTGTGATTAGCTTTGTGTTACTGAATAAGGCGCTGCAAAGCAACGCCACAGCATTAGCCTCACACTTCCAGGCTTTGTTCGCCCATGAGAAACCCAGCAAAGCCTTTAGCCTGGGCATATTTGCCTCCATGGCGCAGACCATGCAGCGCCTGTTTGAGGATTATGATCGCAAAACCCGTCAAAAGATTAACCAGGCTCAGCAAGGCCAAGCCACTGCTACCGCAGAAGAGAAGCTACCGGATTTCGATCCCAACTACAGCAACGACGATGTGCTGGATATCGATATTCACGAGGACGATAACGATCTGCTAAGCGGCGCCGCTACCCTGGACGACAGCCCGCTGGATCTGGATGAAGTGGATATGGCCGAGCCGGAAATGGTGAAGATGGATGTTCAAGTGTCTGCTGAAATTTTCCGTGCCTATGATATTCGCGGTATCGTCGGCGACACGCTGGACAAAGATGTGGCCCACGCCCTAGGGTCGGCCATCGGCAGCGAAGCCAAAGACAATAATCAAGACACAGTGATTGTTGGCCGAGATGGTCGCCACTCCAGTCCTGAGCTGGCTGAATCGCTGGCGGGCGGCATTCAGTCCACCGGCGTAAACGTAATCGACATTGGTGTAGTGGCCACCCCACTAGTGTATTACGCCACCAAAACCCTGAACACCCAAAGCGGTGTAATGGTCACTGGCAGCCACAATCCACCCGATTACAACGGTTTCAAAATCGTTATTGCCGATGAAACCTTGGCGCGAGATCGCATCCAAGGCCTGCGCACCCGTATAGAAGAAGGCAAACTGCACAAAGGCCAGGGCCAGTATGAAGCAGCCGATGTTAGCTCCGATTATTTGGAACGCATATGCAGCGACGTAGTATTAGCCAAGCCCATGCGCGTAGTGGTGGATTCCGGTAATGGCGTGGCCGGCCCCATTGCCAGCCGACTGCTGGATGCCCTTGGCTGCATGGTTACACCGCTTTATGCAGATATTGATGGTAACTTCCCCAATCACCATCCCGATCCCAGCAACCCCGATAATCTGCAAGACCTGATTCGCACGGTGCAGGCCGAAGGTGCAGAGTTAGGCATCGCCTTCGACGGTGATGGCGATCGTCTCGGCGTAGTGACGCCCGACGGTAAGGTGATCTGGCCAGACCGTTTGCTGATGCTCTACGCCCGCGACCTGTTATCCCGCAACCCCGGTGCAGACATTCTCTATGATGTAAAATGCAGCCGCGACGTAGCCGAACTGGTCAGCAGCCTGGGAGGCCGTGCCATCATGAGCGCCACGGGGCACTCTCTGATGAAGGCCAAAATGAAAGAAACCGGTGCCGTGGTGGGCGGTGAACTTTCCGGTCATATTTTCTTCAACGATCGCTGGTATGGTTTTGACGATGCCCTATACAGTGCCGCTCGCATGCTAGAAATTCTCTCTATGGAGCCAATTTCGGCAGAAGATGTGTTTGCTGAGTTCCCAGAGAAAGTCAGCACACCGGAATTGCAGGTCAAAGTCACCGAAGCCAATAAATTCCGCATCATGGAAAAACTGGAAGCCAACGGCCAATTTGATGGCGGCAACCTGGTAAAACTGGACGGTGTGCGAGTAGATTTCCCTAACAGCTGGGGGCTGATACGGGCATCCAACACCACCCCAGTATTGGTGGCCCGATTTGAAGGGGATAGCGAAGAGGCGCTAGACAACGTAAAATCCATATTCCGTGACCAACTGCTGGCAGTTGAGCCCGGACTGGACATTCCATTTTAGCCATCGAGCTAACAGGCAGTAACAGCACTCTTAGCAGATATTAACAGACAGGTCGCCCCATTCCTCTTTGGGGCGTAATAGCAACATGACCC
>JBFKSL010000225.1:0-7188 GCA_041626995.1 Ketobacter sp.
AGTGGTGCGGGATAAAAAAGACAACTGCATCATTGTCTGCTCCATCGAAAATTTCGATCCCATGGGTGTGCACACAGGCGACTCCATCACCGTTGCGCCCGCGCAAACGCTGACCGACAAGGAATACCAAATCCTCAGGGATGCATCATTGGCTGTGCTACGGGAAATTGGAGTGGAAACGGGTGGTTCCAACGTGCAGTTTGGTATGTGCCCAGACACTGGCCGCGTAGTGGTAATCGAAATGAACCCTCGTGTGTCCCGCTCTTCGGCTTTGGCTTCCAAAGCCACTGGCTTCCCAATAGCGAAAGTGGCGGCCAAACTGGCCATTGGGTACACCCTTGATGAGCTGCAAAATGACATTACCGGCGGAAATACCCCGGCGTCGTTTGAGCCTGCCATCGATTATGTGGTTACGAAAATACCTCGTTTTAACTTCGAAAAATTCTCCAAAGCTTCTCCTGTATTAACCACACAGATGAAGTCTGTGGGTGAGGTGATGGCCATAGGTCGCACGTTCCAGGAGTCTGTGCAAAAAGCGTTGCGCGGATTGGAAGTGGGCTCAAACGGTTTCGATCCTATTTTAGACTCCGAAGCAGAGGATGTTGCTGGGCAGTTGCGCAACAACTTAATCACCCCCGGCCCAGAGCGTATTTGGGTATTGGGTGATGCTTTCCGCATGGGCATGAGCATTGAAGAAATCTACGAGGCCACGGGTATTGATCCTTGGTACTTGGTGCAGATTGAAGACATCATCAACGACGAAAAATCATTACAGACATCCGCCATTGGTGACTTAAACAAAGATCGCCTGTGGCAGCTAAAGCGCAAAGGCTTCTCGGATGCACGTTTAGCAGAATTACTAAGCGTTTCTGAAAAACAAGTTCGCACCCACCGTTTGGAATTGGGAATAAAACCGGTGTACAAACGAGTGGACACCTGTGCCGCCGAGTTTGCGACCACCACTGCCTATATGTACTCAACTTACGAAGAAGAGTGCGAAGCTCAACCCAGCAACCGTGACAAAATCATGGTTCTGGGTGGTGGTCCTAACCGAATCGGTCAGGGCATTGAATTCGATTATTGTTGTGTGCACGCCGCTTTGGCCATGCGCGAAGACGGTTACGAAACCATCATGGTGAACTGTAATCCTGAAACAGTTTCCACCGATTATGACACCTCAGACCGTCTGTTCTTCGAGCCGGTTACGTTTGAGGATGTGCTGGCCATTGTGGATTTGGAAAAACCCAAAGGCGTGATAGTACAATTTGGTGGCCAAACACCATTAAAGTTGGCCCGTGAGTTGGAAGCTGCTGGTGTGCCCATTATTGGTACGACACCCGATGCAATTGATCGTGCTGAAGACCGTGAGCGTTTCCAGCAAATGATTGAGCGTTTAGGTTTGCGTCAGCCTCCTAACCGTACTGCCCGCAGTGCCGAAGAGGCAGTGCGTTACGCTGTAGACATTGGCTATCCTCTAGTGGTTCGTCCTTCCTATGTATTGGGTGGTCGTGCCATGGAGATCGTGTACAACGAATCGGAGCTGCGTCGTTATATGACCGAAGCCGTGCAGGTTTCAAATGATGCGCCTGTGCTGCTGGATCGCT
The DNA here is from genome assembly GCA_041626995.1 of Ketobacter sp. Taxonomy (GTDB): domain Bacteria; phylum Pseudomonadota; class Gammaproteobacteria; order Pseudomonadales; family Ketobacteraceae; genus Ketobacter. The sequence goes on from JBFKSL010000225.1 coordinate 1,605, forward strand.
TCCTGGATGATGCGATCGAAGTGGATATGGATGCGGTCAGTGACGGCAAACAAGTTGTAATCGGTGGCTTAATGCAGCACATTGAACAGGCTGGCGTGCATTCTGGTGATTCTGCCTGTTCATTGCCTCCTTACAGCTTAAGCCAGGAAATTCAGGACGAAATGCGTGAACAATCACGCAAAATGGCCCTGGAATTGGGTGTTGTGGGTTTGATGAACGTACAATTTGCCGTAAAAGGTGAGGATGTATACGTGTTGGAAGTCAATCCACGTGCCTCACGAACTGTGCCGTTCGTGTCCAAATGTATTGGTGTGTCGCTGGCGAAAGTGGCTGCACGCTGTATGGCGGGCAAATCTTTAGTGGAGCAAAACTTCCAAAACGAAATCGTGCCCAAGCACTATTTTGTCAAAGAGGCTGTATTCCCATTTGCGAAATTCCAAGGGGTTGACCCCATTCTTGGGCCGGAAATGAAATCCACTGGCGAAGTTATGGGTGTGGGTGATCATTTTGGTGAGGCTTTTGGCAAGGCTTCCTTGGGTGCAGGTGAAAAAATCCCTACATCTGGTACTGTGTTTATCAGTGTTCGGGAAGGTGATAAACCGGCCGCCCTAACTGTAGCCAAACAATTAGACGCCCTTGGCTTCAAACTGATTGCCACCAGTGGCACAGCAAGGGTGCTGAGAGAGGGTGGATTAGAAGTTAAGCCCATTAATAAAGTGAAGGAAGGTCGCCCTCATATTGTGGATGCCGCCAAAAATGGTGATGTGGATTTGATTATCAACACCACGGAAGGCACCCAAGCAGTGGCGGATTCCTATGAAATTCGTCGCGAAGCGTTGCAAAACAAGATTTGTTACACCACCACTATCGCTGGTGCTGAAGCAATTTGTGCCACGCTGCAATCCAATGTGGAGATTAATGTGCGACGACTACAAGACTTACATGCGGAGTTAAAATCATGAATCGATTTCCCATGACAGTGCAAGGTGCTGAAAAACTGCGCGAAGAATTGGATCGACTGAAAAAAGTAGACCGACCACGCATTGTGGCGGCCATTGCCGAAGCCCGTGAGCACGGTGACCTGAAAGAGAATGCCGAATACCATGCTGCCCGTGAAGAGCAAGGTTTTGCCGAAGGTCGTATCATGGAAATCGAAGGCAAGCTCAGCAATGCTCAGATCATCGATGTCACCAAAATCAATAATACTGGCAAGGTGATATTTGGCGTTACCTTAGAATTGTATGATGTGGATAAAGACGAAGAGAAAACTTTCCAAATCGTAGGCGATGACGAAGCAGATATTAAACAGAACAAATTATCTGTGAACTCTCCTATTGCTCGTGGTTTGATTGGCAAAATGGAAGGTGATGAAGTGGCGGTGGACACTCCCGGAGGCACCGTGACTTACGAAATCGTTAAAGTTCACCACAAGTAGCCTGTCTTTTCGGGCAACCCACTCGGGTTGCCCGATTCAGTTCCATTGTTATAAGTGATTCTTCATAAATTGTTTGCGCTTCTGCTCTCGCTTCGCTAAATGCTGCTCAAACTTTTCCTTTTGCTCGTCGGTTAAAATGGCTCGAATGGCCGTGTTGGTTTCTTGTTTCAGGTTTTTCATCTGCTCCATAATGGCTTGCATCTGCGGTTTCCTTTCGGCAAAGATTTGTTCCAGCTGTAACTGTTGATCTTGATCTAATTCCAGATGGCTGCTGATTCGCTTCACCATCCTGTCGGCCATTTTCCCCTCTTCGTTATGGGCAAAAGCGGGCAGGGCGAGTAGAGCGCAGGTTATAAAAGCAATAATGGTTTTCATGGTGAGGTCTCCTTGTTGAACTCAGGAGCCAGTATTGACCTGCATTGTGCAGAGAAAAGAAAACAAATATGCAAACAATATGGAAATTTACAATTGTTCCGGATGTTCGAATTTATAGCCCATGCCATAAACGGATCGAATCACATCCGCTCCGGCATTGGCGAGTTTCTTTCGTAACTTGTTGATGTGTGAGTCGATGGTGCGATCGTTAACCACTCGATGGTCGTCGTACATTTTATCCATTAATTGGTCGCGGCTAAAAATTCTTCCTTCAGCCTGAAACAAAGCATTGAGCAGGCGAAACTCTACCACGGTCAGGTTCAGTGGTGTGCCATGAATGCGTACGCTAAGGCTGTCTGCATCTAACTCAAAACCTTCAGCATTAGGCTCTGTTTGTGTAAGTGATTGGCTGCGTCGTAACACCGCTTTGACTCGCGCGATCACTTCTCTGGGGCTGTAAGGTTTACAAATATAATCATCCGCACCCAACTCTAAGCCCAGCAAACGATCAATTTCCTCCGCCTTGGCAGTCATCATAATAATGGGTACGTTGCTCTGCTTGCGAATGGTCTTGCATAGCTCCAAACCATCAACATTTGGTAACATCAAATCCAAAAGAATCAGATCAGGTTTGAACTGGTTAAACATGTCTAATACCAAAGCGCCATCATTCACAATTTGCGTGGTGAACTGGTGATGGTGCAGATAATCTTGCAGTAGTTGTGCTAAGTCAGCCTCATCATCTACGACTAAAATGCGCGACATGATTGATCACCTTTATCCATTTACGGGCAACTGAAGGCTAATCTTTAAACCACCTAAAGTGCTTTCATCAATTTTAATAACGCCATTATGAGCCGACACAATGGATTGACATAAACTCAGCCCCAAGCCTGCGCCACCTCGTTGTCGATTGCGCGAAGAGTCTGCCCGATACAACCGTTCCAATAAATGCGCTCGCTCAGGCAAAGCGACGCCTGGTGCGCTGTCTTCAATGATAATGCAATAGTGCTTGTCGGTTTGATCACCGCTGACCCGTGTTTTGCCTGGCGCGTCGGTATAGTGCAGGCTGTTTTGCAGCAAGTTGCTGAACAGTTGCGTTAAACGTTTCTCATCAGCATAAATAAGCGCTTTTCCAGCAGAAAGTTTATCAAAAGAAAGCTCAATATTTGCCTGTTCAAATTGTGGCTGAAACGAATGAATTACAGCAGATAAGATTTCGTTAATGTCGCAATGGTTTTTATGGTATTGCAGCGCGCCCACATCAGCCAGCGACAGAGTGTATAAGTCATCCACTAATTTTCCCAGTCGCGACACTTGTTCTTTTAAACGATTATGGCTGGTGTCGTTATACTGGTGTATACCGTCCTCCAAAGCTTCCAGCTGTGCTTGCAAGGTTGCCAGTGGCGTGCGCAACTCATGGGAAATATCCGCCACCAATTTGCGTCGAGCCTGCTCGCTTTGTTGCAGGCTTTGGCCTAGATGATTCAAGTGGTCGGTTATGCCTGTTAGTTCATCGTGGCCGCCAACACTAACATGCTTGTTATAGTTGCCACGATTTAACTGTCGAATATGATCGGCAATCAGCTGCACTCTTTTAATCAATGCTTTTGATAAAGGCCAACTAAAAATCAGCGATAACAGCAGCGACACAGAAATGATATAAAACAAACTGCGGCCCTGGCGTTCTTCAAAGCGTCGCTCTATGTGGGTAAGCGGCTTCTCCATTTTCAGTGCACCTAAAAACCCGACAACATTATCATCCACAATAATGGCTAATTCCTGGTTAACATCGTCTGCTACATAATTCCCGGCGATCAATTGCTTATGATTATCCAGCAAATATACGGAAGCTAAAAAATGCATTTCAGAAGGCGAGAGGGCATGCTTGTCCTGATGACTATTGGGGTCGGGTAGGCGCGTTAGTAATTTATGCAGCGATCGCGGTCGGCGCTGAATTCTGTTCCAGTTGCCGTAACGAGCATAGTATTTTTCCAGCAAAGGCAGAGCCGACTGCAAACGTTCCTGCTGTTTTTGCAGTACATATTGAGCAAAGCCCTGGTGAAAGCTCCACTTCATCAAGCCGCCCATGGTAAAGGTCAGCACGATGCTAAACACAAAAAAAGTAATAAACAGCTTTACGCGAATGGACATACAAATCTTTTCTTAAGTAATTAAGATCAGTATATCCAGAAATTGTGCAAGAAAGTTGGAGGTGTGAGGAAGCAAGGGACGCACGAGAGGGCAAAATGCTCACACCTCCCGTGCTTCTTTTACGGGCTTTAAACCGAAAACCGAACCAAATTAGAAAGTTTAGGGTTTTGTTTCTTGGCTGGGCGATAAATTACTGCCATCTTACCGATAACCTGGGCTAACTCAGAGCGGGTTTGTTCACACACTGCTTCCACAATGGCGTGCAAATCCTCGCGATCCATGGCGTTAATATTAATCTTAATCAGCTCATGATCTTCCAAGGCGCGCTCCAACTCATTAATCACCCCTTCCGACAAGCCTTTATCGGCAATCATTACCACAGGTTTCAAGTGGTGGGCAATTTTACGAAAGCGTTTCTTTTGGTCTTGCGAGAGAGCCATGGCGGTTACCTGCAGTTAGCCTCAAAATTAAGGGCGTGCATTGTAGTGCAGCTAGGCCTAGGAGTATACCGAATCCTGGTCGCCCTCGCGTCTGAAGGCTGCTTCAGGCAAAATAGCCAGTTCCAGAAGCTATGCAATTTGAGGTTCACCTTGTCCAGATCCAAATCCAGTGGTAATTGGTTGCGGGAGCATTTTGATGATGTCTATGTGAAAAAGGCTCAGGATGATGGCTGGCGTTCCCGTGCGGCCTACAAGTTGTTGGAAATTCAAGAAAAAGACAAGCTGATCAAGCCAGGAATGACCATTGTGGACTTGGGGGCCGCCCCCGGTGGCTGGTCCCAGGTGGCAGCCAAGCTGGCTGGAGATAAAGGCCTGGTCATTGCCTCTGATATTTTGGAAATGGACCCTATCGCTGGGGTGCAATTCTTACAAGGTGATTTTCGTGAGCAGGATGTTTATCAACAACTTCTTGAAATTATTGAAAATCGTCCGGTAGACCTTGTAATTTCCGATATGGCCCCCAATATGAGTGGAATGAATGCTGTTGATCAACCCAAGGCCATGTATTTATGTGAGCTGGCATTGGAAATGGGACAGCAGGTATTGAAGAAAAATGGCGATTTCCTGGTCAAAGTATTTCAGGGTGAAGGATTTGATGAATATCGCAAGCAATTGCAGCAATCCTTCACCAAATTGATTACACGCAAACCCGATGCATCGCGTGCCAGATCCAAAGAAGTATACCTTTTAGCGAAGGGGTTTCGCGGTTCGTGAAGCGATACCGGATCCCGTACGGCGAAAGATGGTGTAAGGGTCTATTGTGTAGTAATGTAGGCAGAACGCATTTAGTTAATAGAAGTGTCACCTGTAAAGCAGGTGTCCGAAATAAGAGGGTAAACCCTTGAACGATATGGCAAAAAACCTCATTTTATGGGTGGTTATCGCGATTGTACTGTTGTCTGTATTCAATAACTTCAGTGCCCATTCCGGTTCGCAGCCAATCCCTTATTCCCAGTTCATTGAATATGTTCAATCTGGTCAAATCGACACCGTGGTGATGGATGGTTCAACCATTACAGGCAAAGTGGTATCGGGTGAAAAGTTCGAAACCGTGCTGCCGTCTGTCCCCGATATTGATCTGCTGCCCATTTTGCTGGAAAACAACGTCGCCATCGAAGCC
>JBFKSL010000226.1:0-7127 GCA_041626995.1 Ketobacter sp.
AAGAAGTCTATAAAAGCGAAATCGTACCAAAGCTGCAAGAGCAGTTTTCCTACGGTAGCGTTATGGAAGTGCCAAAAATCACCAAAATTACTCTGAATATGGGCGTTGGTGAAGCGGCAGCAGATAAGAAAGCCATCGAAGGCGCTGTGGCTGATCTTACGTTGATCAGCGGTCAGAAACCTTTAGTAACTAAAGCTCGTAAATCTGTAGCGGGCTTTAAGATTCGTGAAGGTTGGCCCATCGGTGCAAAAGTTACCCTGCGTGGCGAGCGTATGTACGAATTTCTTGAGCGTCTGGTTTCCATGGCGATTCCTCGTATTCGAGACTTCCGCGGTCTGAGCCCGAAATCGTTCGATGGGCGTGGTAATTACAGCATGGGAATCAAAGAACAGATCGTATTCCCAGAGATCGATTATGATAAAATCGACAAAATTCGTGGTATGGACATAACCATCACTACGACTGCGAAAAGTAATGAAGAAGGCCGCGCTCTGTTAGAAGCCTTCCAATTCCCTCTGAAGAAATAGGAGAGAAAAGATGGCCAAGGTTTCAATGGTAGAACGTGAAAAGAAACGTCAGAAAACAGTTGCAAAATTCGCTGTAAAGCGAGCTGAGCTGAAGAAAATCATCTCCAGCCCTGACAGCACTGATGAAGAGCGTTGGGAAGCTCAGATGAAATTGCAAAAGCAACCACGAAATGCTTCTGCAAGCCGTCTGCGCAATCGTTGTGGTTTAACTGGTCGTCCTCATGGTTATTACCGTAAATTTGGTTTGTCTCGAATCAAATTGCGTGAAGCAGCCATGCGTGGAGATGTTCCAGGCCTGGTTAAATCCAGCTGGTAAGATAGGTTACGGAGCTTAAAAACATGAGTATGCAAGACCCATTGGCAGATATGTTGACCCGTATTCGTAACGGTCAAATGGCTAAGAAAGCCGCCGTAACCATGCCGTCCTCCAAGACGAAAATTGCGGTAGCCAAAGTTTTGGTAGATGAAGGTTATGTATCTGCCTACAGTGTTGAAGGTGATAAGAAGCCGGAATTAACTGTAGAGCTTAAGTATTTCGAAGGTAAGCCTGTTATCGAATCACTTAAGCGCGTTAGCCGCCCAGGCTTGCGTATCTACAAGCCTCAAGACGAAATCCCCAAAGTAATGGGTGGATTAGGTGTAGCGATCGTTTCTACCGATAAAGGTGTGATGACTGATCGCGCTGCTCGCGCCGCAGGCGTTGGCGGTGAAGTACTGTGTTACGTTTCTTAATTAGGGGATAAGCGATGTCTCGAATTGCTAAAAGCCCGATCGAAATACCATCAGGTGTAGAGCTGAAACAAAATGGCTCAGAGCTGGCGGTAAAAGGCTCCAAAGGTGAACTCAAGCTAGATCTTCACCCTTTGGTTGTTCTAGAAGTAGAAGGAAGCGTAGCTTCAGTTAAGCCCGCTGCTGAGAGTAAAGAATCTTGGTCGATGGCTGGCACCTTCCGCTCCTTGGTTAACAACATGGTAACCGGCGTATCAAACGGTTTCGAAAGGAAACTTGAATTGATTGGTGTTGGTTATCGTGCACAGGCAAAAGGTAAAGTGCTAAGTCTATCATTGGGCTTTTCACATCCTGTAGAATACGAATTGCCTGAAGGTGTAACTGCTGAAACGCCAAGTCAAACTGAAATTGTGCTGAAGAGTGCAGACAAACAGTTGCTGGGCCAAGTTGCAGCAAACGTACGTGGCTTCCGTCCGCCAGAGCCCTACAAAGGCAAAGGTGTTCGATATGCTGACGAGTATGTTCGTCGCAAAGAAGCTAAGAAGAAATAACCGGTGAGATGATAGTAGCCATGAGTGATAAAAAATTATCGCGTTTGCGTCGGGCGAAGCGCACCAGAATGAAGATCCGTGAACTGGGTCAGGATCGTCTTACGGTAAACCGCACTGGCCGTCACATCTACGCACAAGTGATTTCCAATGATGGGAACAACGTAATAGCCAGCGCCTCAACGAATGAGAAATCGTTCGATGGTGCTACTAGCAATAAAGATGCGGCTAGCACTGTAGGAAAATTAATTGCAGAGCGTGCTAAAGAAAAAGGCGTAATCAAAGTTGCCTTCGATCGATCTGGCTATAAGTACCATGGCCGTGTACAAGCACTTGCAGAAGCAGCCCGTGAAGGCGGCCTTGAGTTCTAAAGGGTATTAAGATGGCAAAAGTTGAAGATAAAAACGAAGGTTTTCAGGAAAAGCTGGTTCAAGTTAACCGTGTAGCTAAAGTGGTAAAAGGTGGTCGAATCTTCGGCTTTACCGCTTTGACTGTAGTAGGTGACGGAAACGGCAAAGTGGGTTTTGGAAGTGGTAAAGCTCGCGAAGTTCCTGTTGCCATCCAAAAAGCACTTGAAGCCGCTCGTCGTAACATGGTTACAGTCGAGTTGAATGGAACAACTCTGCAGCATCAAATTAAAGCGAACCACGGTGCCTCTAAAGTCTATTTGCAGCCGGCATCTGATGGTACTGGCATCATCGCAGGTGGTGCAATGCGGGCAGTTTTGGAAGTGGCTGGTGTGCAAAACGTATTGGCTAAGTGTTATGGCTCTACCAATCCGATGAACGTTGTACGCGCTACTGTTAAAGGTTTGGCATCCATGAAGTCTCCAGAAGACGTTGCAGCCAAGCGTGGTAAAAGCGTAGAAGATATTCTGGGGTAAGTAACATGAGCAAAAGCACGATCAAAGTTACTCAAACGAAAAGCGCCATCGGTCGTATAGAGAGCCACAAAGCATGCTTGCGTGGCTTGGGCTTACGCCGCATCGGTCACACAGTTGAAGTAGAAGATACTCCATCTGTTCGTGGCATGGTCAATAAGGTGTATTACATGGTTCGTGTTGAGGGTGAATAAGATGCGTTTAAATAGCTTGGGCCCTGCAGCGGGCTCTAAACCAGCAGCTAAAAGACGTGGACGTGGTATTGGTAGCGGACTGGGTAAAACCGGCGGTCGTGGTATCAAAGGTCAAAAGTCCCGTTCAGGCGGTGGCGTTAAGCCAGGTTTCGAAGGCGGTCAAATGCCTGTGCAACGACGTCTGCCAAAGTTTGGTTTCACGTCTCAGAAATCGCTGGTTCGTCAAGAAGTGCGTTTATCAGAATTAGCACAAGTGACCGCAGATGTGATTGATTTGGATGCTCTTAAGGCAGCCGGTATCATCCGTCGTAGCACTAAGTTTGCTAAAGTGATTTTGTCTGGCGAGATCGGTAAAGCGGTTACGTTGAAAGGTGTACCTGCTACCAAAGGTGCAAAGGAAGCGATTGAAGCAGCAGGCGGAAAAGTAGAGGAATAAGATGGCGACCAAGCCCCAGAAAGCAGCGATGCCAAACGTTAGCTCAGCAGCTACAGGTGAACTTTGGGCTCGGTTGAAATTTTTGTTCTTTGCAATATTAGTTTATCGAATTGGTGCCCATATTCCGGTACCTGGAATTGACCCAATTCAATTGCAGCAGATGTTTAATCAGCAGCAAGACACCATATTGAGCTTGTTCAACATGTTCTCGGGTGGTGCTCTTGAGCGAATGTCGATTCTGGCCTTAGGCATTATGCCTTATATTTCAGCCTCGATTATTATGCAGCTGTTGACTGCGGTCAGCCCGCAATTGGAACAGTTAAAGAAAGAAGGTGAGGCGGGTCGTCGTAAGATCTCCCAATACACCCGGTACGGAACCCTCGGCTTAGCCACTCTGCAATCGCTGGGTATGGCAATGGCGTTGCAGTCCCAAGGTGTGACACTTTCTGTTGGCTTTTCCTGGTTGTTTCCGGCAGTAGTCACTTTAACCACTGGCACCATGTTCTTGATGTGGTTGGGTGAGCAAGTAACTGAACGCGGTATTGGTAACGGTATTTCAATGATTATCTTCGCCGGTATCGTAGCAGGTTTGCCCGCAGCGATTGGTCAGGCTCTAGAGTCTACCCGCCAAGGTGAACTAAACGTAGCAGTATTGTTGATTTTGGCTTTGGTGGCTGTGGCAGTAGTGTTCTTCGTCGTTTGGATGGAGCGAGCGCAGCGTAGAATTACGATCAACTATGCTAAACGTCAGCAAGGTAGGAAGGTGTTTGCGGCACAGCAATCTCACCTGCCTTTGAAGATTAATATGGCTGGTGTAATACCGCCTATTTTCGCTACGAGTATTCTGCTGTTCCCTGCCAGTATTGGTCAGTGGTTCGGTGAAAACGAAAACATGGCATGGATGCAGGAAGTGTCGTTGGCATTAGGTCCAGGTCAACCGCTGTATCTGTTGCTGTTTGCGTTGTTGATTATATTTTTCTGCTACTTTTACACGGCGATTATGTTTAATCCCAAGGACGTCGCAGATAATTTGAAAAAATCCGGCGCGTTTGTTCCAGGGATTCGTCCTGGTGAGCAAACTGCCAAATACATCGACGGGGTGTTAGGTCGTTTAACGTTAGTTGGCGCCATTTATATCACGCTGGTGTGTTTGTTACCGCAAGGACTGCAGGCATTCGGAAACGTACCTTTCTATTTGGGCGGTACTTCCTTGCTGATTGTTGTTGTGGTGGTGATGGACTTCATGGCTCAGGTGCAAAGTCATCTGATGTCCAAGCAATACGAGTCCTTAATGAAGAAAGCGAACCTGAAGGGCTATGGCGGAACTGGCCTGGTTCGATAGGTAAACCTAAGGTTGTTTGGAGTTTGGCATGAAAGTTCAAGCCTCTGTTAAGAAAATTTGTCGTAACTGCAAAATTGTTCGTCGTAAAGGTTCAGTACGTGTAATTTGCAGTTCCGAGCCTCGTCACAAGCAGCGACAAGGCTAATTTAGATAGTTCGCGACAATACAAAGGTCGAATTAGTTGATTTTTGTGGGTTGTAAAGCTATGCTTTGCGCCCTTTCGCGGCTGATAACCAGTATTTGAAAGCTCGAGTAAATGGAGTAAGTTGAATGGCCCGTATAGCAGGCGTCAATATTCCTGATAACAAACATGCAGTTATCTCATTGACCTACATCTTTGGCATCGGGAGCACCAAGGCACAAGCTATTTGTGAAGCGGTTGGTATCGATCCAGCAACCAAAATCAGAGACCTGTCTGAAACACAGTTGGACGCGGTACGTAACGAAGTTGCAAATCACCCCACAGAAGGTGACTTGCGTCGTGAAGTATCCATGAATATCAAACGCCTAATGGATCTGGGTTGCTACCGTGGCTTACGCCATCGTCGTAGCTTGCCAGTACGTGGTCAGCGCACTAAAACTAATGCGCGTACCCGAAAAGGTCCTCGTAAGGCAATTCGTAAGTAAAGCGTAACGTACGGGAATTATTTAGATGGCTAAGGCGACAGCGCGTACGCGTAAAAAAGTTAAAAAGTCAGTAGTTGATGGTATCGCTCATATACATGCGTCCTTCAACAACACGATCATCACATTATCCGACCGTCAAGGTAATGCATTGGCTTGGGCTACTGCAGGCGGTTGTGGTTTCCGAGGTTCTCGTAAGAGCACCCCGTTTGCGGCTCAGGTAGCTGCTGAAAAAGCGGGCTTGGCTGCACAAGAGTACGGATTGAAAAACCTTGAAGTGATGGTGAAAGGTCCAGGACCTGGCCGTGAGTCTGCGGTTCGTGCATTGCATTCTTGTGGTTACAAAATTAACAGTATTACTGACGTGACGCCCATTCCTCATAATGGTTGTCGTCCACCTAAGAAACGTCGAGTATAACGGGAGTCTGATTAATGGCTAGGTATTTAGGCCCTAAGTGTAAACTGTCCCGTCGTGAGGGCACTGATTTAGGTTTAAAAAGTGGCGTTCGTGCTTACGAAAATAAGTGCCGCTCAGAAAAAGCACCTGGTATGCATGGTGAGCGTCGTGGTCGTCTGTCTGACTACGGTACTCAATTGCGTGAAAAGCAAAAGGTGCGTCGAATCTATGGTGTCTTAGAGCGTCAATTCCGCAATTACTATACAGAAGCAGCTCGTCGCAAAGGTGCGACTGGTGAAAACCTGCTGCAACTGCTTGAAGGTCGCCTAGATAATGTAGTATACCGAATGGGTTTTGGCTCAACTCGCGCTGAGGCTCGTCAATTGGTAAGCCACAAGGCGATTTCCGTTAATGGTCAAACCGTAAATATCGCGTCTTTTCAGGTAAATCCTGGTGATGTGGTTGCGGTTCGAGAAAAGGCTAAAAACCAGCTTCGCATTGGCTCCTCTTTGGAGTTGGCTGAGCAACGTGGTTTTGCGTCCTGGGTTGAAGTAGATACCAGTAAGAAAGAAGGTGTTTTCAAAGCTGTTCCAGAGCGTACTGATCTTCCCTCCGAACTTAACGAAAACTTGATCGTTGAGCTTTATTCTAAGTAATAAAAAAGCAAAAGGTTGAGGTGGTACTCTATATGCAACGCTCTGTTAATGAGTTTTTAACACCACGGACTATCGGTGTACAAGAAATCAACGATACCCAAGCCAAGGTAACTTTAGAGCCTTTGGAACGTGGGTTTGGTCATACTTTGGGTAATGCTCTGCGTCGAATTCTGTTATCCAGTATGCCCGGTGCAGCTGTAACAGAAGTTGAAATCGATGGGGTTGTTCATGAGTACAGCACCATTGAAGGGGTTCAAGAAGACGTTATCGATATTCTTCTTAACCTGAAAGGTTTGGCGGTTCGCTTAAATGAAAAAAGCGAAGCACTGCTTAGCGTAAGCAAAGAAGGCCCCGGTGTTGTCACGGCTGGCGATATTCTTTTGGATCACGATGTTGAAGTTGTGAACAAGGATATGGTTATTGCAAACCTAAGTGCTGGTGCCAAGTTGAATATGAAATTACGCATTCAGAAAGGTCGCGGTTATGAGCCTGCTGATAGTCGTGATTCTGAGGAAGAAACCCGCGGTGTTGGCCGCTTGCAGGTTGATTCCACGTATTCGCCAATCCGTCGTGTAGCTTATGTAGTGGAAAGTGCTCGTGTAGAGCAGCGCACTGATTTGGATAAGTTGGTAATCGATTTGGAGACAAACGGTACCATTGATGCTGAAGAAGCTATTCGTCGAGCGGCGACTATTCTGCAGCAACAGCTTGCTGTGTTTGTGGATCTTGAGAAAGAGCCAGAAGCGCAAAAAGTAGAAGAACGCGATGAGATTGATCCAATCCTACTGCGTCCA
>JBFKSL010000227.1:0-7125 GCA_041626995.1 Ketobacter sp.
CAAATTGCCCTCCTATAGTGGTAAGCCAACACATCCCACCGCAGTTTAGTACTTCCTATGCTCATAGAATGGACATAACCTGTGCTATGAATGTGCATGAAGCGCAGAATAATCAGAAGATTCTGCCTGGTAACGTTTATATTGCTCCGGGTGGCTGGCATCTTATGGTAAAGAAGTCAGATAGTGGTTTGGTGACTAGCTTGTCTAATACGGATAAAGTCAATCGGCATCGGCCTTCTGTGGAGGTGATGTTTGATTCCATCACCAATTTAGGATTAAAAAATACCGTAGGCGTTCTGCTTACGGGAATGGGAGCAGATGGATCAGAAGCGTTAGGTAGAATGAAGGCCATTGGCTGTCATACTATTATTCAGGATGAAGCCAGTTCAGTGGTGTGGGGTATGCCGGGTGTTGCGTTTGAAATTAATGCACACTGCGAAATGAGGCCTCTAAATCGGATACCAGGAAGGTTGTTAGAGCTAACTAAAATCGACCATAAATAAAGATGTAATGCAGTGCGATACGATTCCAACAACCTAATTTATCGAGTTCTTTATTTCATAGCCTTGGCGTTTTCCATTGTTGTGTTGGTGTTTCTTCGAGCCCATGAAACCCCCATGCATATAGCCTTGATGGTTATGATTTCCTACATATTGTGGTTTTTTGCTTTGCAAACCAAAGGTGCATCTTTCACGGTGGCCAGTACGACAGAAAACGAATTGGATGATCCAGGCAAACAGGATCCACCACAAGTATCCTACTATCGAGCCTTAGAGCAGAACCTGGAGCGCAATTGGACGCTATTTGAAACAGATTATGAGCATAGCGCCCGCACGTTAAAAAACACTCATGCTGCACTGGTGGAGGCCATCGATGCTGCGGGTAGTACGGGAATGCTGGCCTTAAATGCTATGATGGCGGCTACCCAAACGGGTGAAGTGGGGCGTGGTTTTGTGACCGTTTCAAAAGATCTGGTGGCCATTAGTGAGCAATCCATTGAAGACTTAAACACGCTGAAACACCTGATCAATAAAGCAGACAATGCGTTGAGTGGAGTAGCGCCAGCAGTAAAAGAGAATGCAGAGACTTATTTCTGCAGCTCTGATCAGTTTCCTTTTAAGAATATGGAGCTTTTGGCTTTTCACCTACAGGAATGCCAGGACAGCCTCAGGCGATTGGCCGAACGTTATCAGAAGAACTTAAAATCCGATGTGCGCTGGCTACAAATGGGTGATGCCGTGCGTAGGCTGTTGAATGAACTGATTAATACGCTTTACCAGCTTGAGTTACGGTTAAATGATGTGCTCTCCGATATGCGCCTATTGCGCTTGTCTGGTTCACTAAATGATGAACAACTGCTTGAAATTAAAGGCAGTCTTGCCACAATAGGGGCTTCAGATTAAGAAATCGAAAAATTTATGATTGATTTTTCGTGTGCACAGAAAAAATGGTCTATGCTCTTAATTAATGGAACTTTTTTAACACCCAGCGATGGGAATTTACTAACAAGCAACTTGCTTCTTGAGGTGTAGAGAATGGCAATATGGTCTACTGAAGCATCCTCGGGTGAACTGACGATCAAGATACAAGGTCGATTTGACTTCAGTGCACATCAGGAGTTTCGTGACGCCTACGAAAAGGTATCGGATGACCCAAAAGGCTACATAGTGGACATGAAAGAAACCACTTACCTTGACAGCTCCGCATTAGGAATGCTTCTGCTGTTAAGAGACCATGCCGGTGGGGATAACTCCAGCATCGAAATCGTCAACTGCAACCCGGATGTGAAAAAGATACTCACCATATCCAATTTTGAGCAGTTATTCACTATTCGTTAAATGCACCGAATTTGCACCCACACCGTGTGGGTGTAGCGTGAATCTATGAATAATGGAATGGATATCATTGAGTCAGAGGATACTCAGGATGAAGTGTTACGAATCCTGATAGCCGATGATAACGATTCAGACAGGTTAATACTCCAAACCATTGTTCGCAAAGAAGGGCATGTGGTTTACACCGCCCGAGATGGACAGGAAGCCATCGATACCTTTCGAGAGAAATCCCCCGATCTGGTGTTGCTGGATGCGCTAATGCCCAATGTGGATGGGTTTGAGGCTGCTCGAACCATTAAACAGTTGGCCGGCGATAATCTGGTTCCGATAATATTCCTTACCTCTCTAAGAGACGCTACCTCACTAGCCGATTGTTTGGCTGCCGGTGGTTTGGATTTTCTCAGCAAACCCTACAATCGAATTATCCTGCAGGCGAAGATTAAAGCCTTCGCCAGCATGCGACGTTTGCACGAAACGGTCCAGCAACAGCGTGACGAAATTTCTCTGCATAATGATCGTCTGATTCATGAGCAAGAAGTAGCCAAACAGGTGTTTGACAACATTGCTCATCCTGGTTGCATTGATGCTCCTAACATAAAATACCTGCTGTCACCCATGGCAGTGTTTAACGGTGACCTGGTGTTGGCGTCCCGTAAACCTTCCGGTGGGATGTATGTTTTTTTAGGCGATTTCACAGGCCATGGTTTACCGGCGGCTATTGGTGCCATGCCGGTGTCTGAAATTTTTTATGGAATGGCATTAAAAGGCTTTTCTCTGCAAGACATCCTTCGGGAAATCAATAAGAAATTAAAACGTATCCTTCCAGTGGGTGTGTTTTGTTGTGCCTGCATGATTGATCTCAGTTTTCGCAAAGGCTCGGCGGAAATTTGGGTCGGTGGTTTGCCCGATGTATTAATTTATCGTACGAAAAAACACGAACTGGAAAACCTGCGTTCTACTCACTTACCGTTAGGGGTGGTGGACAATGATCGGTTCGATACCGAATCCCAAATCGTGCAACTCACCAAGGGTGATAAAATTCTATTGTGGTCTGATGGTATTATCGAGGCCACCAATGATGAAGATGAAATGTTCGGCGAAGATCGTGTTCGCGAAGTGATTCTGGCCACTCAAGACCCAGACCATATTTTCGACAATATTGAAAAGGCCGTCGAAATACACACCGGCCGTGACGAGCAGGACGACGACTACACCATGGTAGAAGCCACTATGGTGAATGAAAGTGAACTGGGTGATTATTTTGGTGAACGTGGTGTATCCCATTTTGCCGGCGGGCCAAAAGATTGGAGCATGACATACGAATTGCGTCCGCAAACCCTAAAAGAATTCAATCCGCTGCCCCTGATAACCCATCTGTTGATGGAAGTTCCAGGCCTGCGACCCCACAGCGGAAAAATTTACACCATGCTTTCAGAGTTGTACTCCAATGCGCTGGAGCATGGTGTTTTGGATCTGCATTCAGATTTAAAAGCCTCTGCGGACGGATTCGCACGATACTATATGGAACGAACACAAAAATTAGAGTCGTTAAACGAGGGATATGTTAAATTTTACATAGACCACAAGCCGGTGACCGATGGTGGCGTGCTTACCATTATGGTGGAAGACACGGGCAAAGGTTTTGATTACCTAGCAAAAGAAAAGGCCAATCATAGAACAGAAGGATACAGTGGCAGGGGGATACCACTGATAAATACAATGTGTCGATCAGTAAAATACCTGGGCAAGGGTAACCAGGTAGAGGTCATTTTTGATTGGCACGTTGACGTATAAAAAGGGAAAACAACATGACTAACATTGAAGATCATCTCGATATAGAAGCTTTGAAAGACCTTAAGGACATCATGGAGAATGAGTTTGAAACTTTGGTGAACACCTTTATCACCGATTCACAAAGTAAGTTGGATGAACTAGACGAGGTGGTGGCGGCGGATGATGCGGAAGCCATTCGAAAATTATCCCACAGTTTAAAAGGTTCCTCCTCCAACGTGTGTGCGTTGAAATTATCAGAGATGGCGCGTGAGTTAGAGGCAATGGGAAAAGATCAGCAAACCGCTGGGGCTCAGGAATTGTTGTTGCGGCTTAAACAAGAGTTCGAAAACGTATCGCAAGTTTTACGCAACAATCTATAAAAGTGCGCTGCACCCCCCTACAGCGCACTCTTCGAATAACAATATCTTCATAGGAACGTTTTAAAGTTATCCTCTTCGCCTTCATAGCTGGCTTCAAGATGGCGGGTATGCATAACCTCTTTTACCTTGTCTTCCTGGTTGGTGTCAAAGGCATCCAGCATGAGCAAGGTGTCACCCTGTTCAATGGCATCATGGAAACGGGAAATATGATGATTGTCATTGGAGATTCCCACCATACCACCGCTCCAGGCGCCAAAGAACGTAAAAATGGCACACACAAACAGGAATAGGGGAAAGGTCATATAACTACCCAGTTCAGTGGCGAGCAGATAGAAGGTGAAGAGTACACCAATTCCGCCACCAATAAGGGCGCCGTATGTTCCGCTATGTTGAATGTCTCGTTCATCCAAAATATTGGTTTGGTGTACGTGCTGTTGTTCCAGAGCCGCCACATCTCTGTTCATAAAATGAACCTGGCCCACATCAATACCACTGTTTAAAAGATCATCGGAAATGGATTTGGCGTATTGCGTGCCGCTGAAAAGATAATATAAGCGTTTCATGGTTTAAGCTCCCGTAGCGTCCTTTCGTTCGAGATACCTTAAATATCTAGCATATTGACATTTTTGTGTAGTGACACTTTCTTCTATGAGCAAACTGTTTATAACCTATAGTGCTTAAAGGCTGCTTAAAAGGTGGTAAGAAGTTAAGCTGAAACCGTTGACTGCAAGGTCAGTATGCGGAAATGGACGAATAACCACCCTGAAGTGACAACTTTATTCTAAGGCCCTTAAAAAACTTGCCAAAGACGACGGGAATGGGCAACATGCCAAGCACTTTCAAACTGTCGTTTGAATATTCATTATATAAAACAATCCAGTCGTTAACCCAGTGCGGGAGAAACGTTGATGATATATCAAGGAAAAGCCATTACGGTGAAACCGTTGCAAGACGGCATCGTAGAACTGAATTTTGATCTGGAAGGCGAATCAGTAAACAAATTTAATCGCCTGACAGTGGATGAACTCGGAGAAGCAGCCCAAGCCCTCCATGCCGATAGCTCCATCAAAGGCATGATTGTAACCAGTAGTAAATCGGTGTTCATAGTTGGTGCCGACATTACTGAATTCACGGATATGTTCAAATTACCAGAAGAAGAAATCGCTGGCTGGTGTTTAAAATCCAACAAAGCGTTTAACGCTATTGAAGATTTGCCTTTCCCCACCGTAACCGCGATGAACGGCATTGCGTTAGGTGGCGGTTTGGAAATGTGTCTGGCAACAGATTTCCGAGTGATGTCCACCCAAGCTGAGTGTGGATTGCCAGAAGTAAAATTGGGCTTGTACCCAGGCTTCGGTGGCACCGTGCGAATGCCTCGCGTAATTGGTGTGGATAACGCCGTTGAGTGGATTGCCGCTGGTGGTCAACACAAACCCGCTAAAGCGTTGAAAGATGGCGTTGTGGATGCGGTTGTAGAACCAGAGAAACTGCGTGACGCCGCTTTGGATTTGGTTAAGCAATGCTTAGACGGCAAAATCGATTACAAAGCCAAGCGCCAGGAAAAATTAGATCCCATCAAGTTGCTGCCAATGGAAAACATGATGGCGTTCCAAACCGGTTCTGCCATGGTAGCGCAACAGGCGGGTCGCAACTTCCCCGCGCCGTTAGCAGCTGTGCAAACCATGCAGCAACACGCGGGCATGACGCGCGATAAAGCGTTAGAAGTGGAAGCGAAAGGTTTCGCTAAAATCGCAAAAACTTCTGCGGCCGATTCGTTGGTTGGCCTGTTCCTGAATGATCAGGTATTGAAGAAAGTGGCAGGCAAATGGGCCAAGCAAGCCAAGCCCATTGAAAAAGCCGCTGTGTTGGGCGCGGGTATTATGGGTGGTGGTATTGCTTACCAGTCTGCCTCTAAAGGCACGCCCATTGTGATGAAAGACATCAACGAAGCAGCACTGGACTTGGGCATGAGCGAAGCTACCAAGCTGCTGGCCAAGCGTGTTGATCGTAAGAAGATGAAGCCTGCCAAAATGGGCGAAGTATTGTCTTCCATTCGTCCTACACTGAACTACGGTGATTTCCAGGAAGTGGATATCGTTGTAGAAGCAGTAGTGGAAAACGAGAAAATTAAAAAGAGCGTTTTGGCCGATGTAGAAAAACACGTGAAAGAGGGCACCATCCTGGCCTCTAACACTTCTACTATTTCTATTACCAAACTGGCAGAAGCGTTAGAAAAACCTGAAAACTTCGTCGGTATGCACTTCTTCAACCCTGTGCACATGATGCCGTTGGTTGAAGTTATCCGCGGCGAAAAATCTTCTGATGAAGCCGTTGCCGCAACCGTTGCTTACGCTAAGAAAATGGGCAAGTCTCCTGTTGTTGTTAACGACTGCCCAGGCTTCTTGGTTAACCGCGTGCTGTTCCCATACTTTGGTGGCTTTGGCATGTTAATGCGTGATGGCGCCGACTTCCAAAAAGTTGATAAAGTGATGGAGCGTTTCGGTTGGCCTATGGGCCCAGCCTACCTGATGGACGTTGTTGGTATTGATACTGGCGTTCATGCAGCAGAAGTAATGGCTGAAGGCTTCCCCGATCGTATGCAGTACGAATTTAAAGACACCACTACCGTAATGTATGAAAACAAACGTTTCGGTCAGAAGAATGGTGTGGGCTACTACAAATACGAAGTGGATAAAAAAGGCAAGCCGAAGAAAGTGGTGGACGAAATCACTTACGAACTGATCAAGCCCGTGGTTGCTGAAACCAAAGAGTTTGAAGATCAGGAAATCATTGATCGCCTGATGATTCCAATGTGCCTGGAACTGGTTCGTTGCTTGGAAGAAAACATCGTTTCCTCCGTGGCGGATGCCGACATGTCCTTGATCATGGGTATCGGTTTCCCTCCATTCCGTGGTGGTGCGCTGAAGTACATCGATTCCATCGGCGTGAAAAATTTCGTTGACCTGTGCGATAAGTATAAAGATCTGGGTGGCTTGTATGAGCCCACCGCCAAGCTGCGTGAAATGGCAGCTAACGGCGAATCTTTTTACCAGTAATCACGGATAGCTAAGGAGACATAAAAATGAGTTTAAATCCAAGAGATGTAGTCATTGTCGACGCTGTCCGTACCCCCATGG
>JBFKSL010000228.1:0-7090 GCA_041626995.1 Ketobacter sp.
AACTGTTAGGTGACAACACCGCCGCACAGCAGGGTCGGCTTACCCTTAACCCGGCTTCCCATATTGATCCCATTGGTTTAATGATGGTGGTGTTGGTAGGTTTTGGTTACGCCAAACCGGTGCCTATTAATCCACGCAATGTAAAGCAACATTGGGGTGGCGCCGCGATTGCCGCAGCAGGGCCATTGATGAATTTATTGTTGGCGATTGTGGCAGTGAACCTACTGAGCTGGGGGTTAAACAGTGAAAGCGTGCAATTTAATGAAGCGCAGATCATTGCATTAAGTATTTTGGCCCGAATCAATCTGCTACTGATGCTATTTAATTTGATTCCTTTGGGACCTTTGGATGGCCATTACATTATGTCGTGGATGTTACCGACAAAATCCAAGTACCAATACGATCAGTTTAACGCCCGCTATGGAAGCTATGTGTTTTTGGGCTTAATCGCACTCAGCATTATGGGTGTGCCGGTATTTAAATTTTTAATGGATTTTAGCGATTTGCTGGTGCCATTTATTAAGTTTGTTTAGCGAACCACTGATTAAAATCCTCAACCGGAACCGGTCGACTGATGTGGAACCCCTGTGCCTGCTCGCATTGCAGATTACGTAATGCTTGCAAAGTTTCATCGTTTTCAACACCTTCGGCCACTACTGCCAAACCAAAGCTGTGCGCCAAGCCAATAGTGGAACGCACGATAACCGCGTCGGCCTCATCACTTAGCATGTCCATCACAAAGGAACGATCAATTTTTAAGGTATGCACTGGCAATTTTTTCAAATAGCTCATGGAAGAATAGCCGGTGCCAAAATCATCAATGGCCATATGAATGCCCATACGATGAAAATCAGCCACTACCTGCATGGCACGATCTGGATCCGAAATTAAAGCACTTTCCGTGATTTCAACTTCCAATAAATGATTGGGCACAGAAAATTCCTTCAACATTTCTGCTACCTGGTTCGGAAACCGCAAATCCACTAAATTGCGAGCCGATAAGTTAATCGCCACGGGAATTTCATGGCCCAGATCCATCCAGTTCCGCACTTGTTTTAACGCTGTGCGAAATACCCAATGACTTAACGGATGAATGATTTCTGTCATTTCCGCCAGGGGGATAAAATCTCCCGGTGGCACCATGCCATGTTGCGGATGATGCCAGCGCAACAATGCCTCGCATCCTGTGCACTTACCGGTAGCCAAATCGATACGCGGTTGATAGTGCAGAAGCAAATGGTTATCCCGCATGGCCACATTTAAATCCGCCAGCATCACCAAACGTTTGGTACTGTGAGAATCATAATTAGCATCGTAAAATGCGTAAGCTTGACCATGGGTTTTGGAATAATACATAGCCACATCTGCACAACGTAATAACGCATGGCTGTTTTCTCCATTTTCGGGATACATGGCAATGCCAATACTGGCACCCATTTCCAGTTGCATGGTTTCAACTTCAATGGGCTCTTTCACGCTTTTATTTAACTTTTGTGCAAACTCTACTGCCTGCTCAGGGTCGTCAATTCCATATAGTAAAACAGCAAACTCATCGCCACCTAAACGATAAAGATCGGCATTTTCCGTTTCAATTAAACGGGAAAAACGATCCGCCACTTGTCGTAACAGTTCATCCCCAATGCGATGACCCAGGGTATCATTCACATCTTTAAAGCGGTTTAAATCTAAAAGCAGTACAGCCATTTTCTGCATGCTCTGACTGGCATTCAAAATGGCGTAAGACGCAGTTTGGTGTAACGATTCTCGATTGGGTAAGTCCGTTAAAGAATCATGAGTAGCGCGATATTCCAGTTGTTTTTGCGATTCTAATAATGCATTTTCCGCCATGCGACGATCACTTATATCGCGCACTGTTCCCATCACACAATAATCACCTTCAATGATAATGCGGTTGAGGGTTACTTCGGCATCAAACTCTTGTCCATCTGCACGTTGATGCGTCCACTCAAAGGTTAAGCGATGCCCTTGCAAGGCACTTTGAATTTTTTTAAAGGCTTCTTTGTTGGAATCGCTGCCATTGGGCTGCTGCTTCGGTGACAGCTTAATGGGCGTACAACCCACAATTTCATTTTTATCACAACGAAACATTCGTGCTGATGCTTCGTTGCACTCCACAATAACGCTACCACGCACGATAAAAATACAATCACCGGAGCCTTCGAATAGGGCACGAAACCGGCTTTCGCGGTCACGCATGGAATAAAACAATATCAGCTGCGAAAGTAATTCCGCGATGGCTACCGCAAACTCCGCTTCTGCATGGTTCCATTTTCGAACTTGTCCCACTTGCTCCATGCAAATCACGCCACAAACTTTTCCTTCCTTTCGTAAGGTGGCGTCGAGCATGGAATAAATATTTAAAGGCAACAGATAGGATTCGGTGAATTCCTTTGTGCGGATATCAGAGCGAGCTTCACTGGCATCCACCACCCGCTCAAAATTCAATGCGGTGAAATATCGAGGAAAAGAGCGGGCTTCTAACTTAACCCCCTGTTCGAAGCCATTAATGTCTTCCCGATATAAGCACAGACATTCCATTTCACTAAGATCTTCGTCCACAAACCAGACACTGGCCCGCTCAACACCCAGGGCATTGGCACAGGCACGGGTTATGTGGCGCAAGGCAATATTTAAATTGCTATTCCACACATCCGGCGCTTTCGACAGCGCAATGTAGCTGTCGGTCAATATGTTGGTCGAATCCATTCTGGCCACAATAGGCTTATCTGCCATAAACCATCTAACTTCCGAAATTCATTGGGCTTCCAATGAGTATAGACGATGGTTTCCAGTGGCCATGATCTATGTTCAAACCTGGTTTAAAATCACCCCTAACAGCAATATTTGCGGCAAAGTAATCAAAGGTAATAAAAATGCTGTCTTCCATTTCCCAGTGGTTTCTTTTAGCACCATAATTTCGGTGTAATCGGTTGAAACCCCGGCCATCATAAAGGTAAAGGCATTACCAGGCGCATGGGCACGGGTGAGCAAATCCGCCGCAATGGGAAGTAACCCTTCGGAACACACCTCGATCACCGTAGCGGCCACTAGGGTCAACCCCAAACCAAGCAGGGTAGCACCAAACCAAGTTTGCATAACATCCTGAGAAACAAAGGTTTTTATCAACGCTGCCAGCACCATACCCAGCAATAACCAGCGCATGATCATTTTGCTTTCCTTAAAGCTATCCACAAAAATCACTTTCCACAGACTGGTATGCTCACGTAACTGGGTAATATGTTGTTTTATCGTAATTTTTGGCTCTGAATTCACGATATCCGTGTTGGGATTGGGGTTCACTTTGCCAGCGTTTTCCAAAGCCTCCACAACCAACCCTGTTACCACCGCGATGACAAAGGAAAGTACAATAAAAGCCAGTGTCCACTGCCAACCCAACAGAGCAAACATTACGATAGTAAGAGACAGTGAGTTCCAAGGCGAAGCAATTAAAAACGCCAACACCTGTGAATAACGCACACCGCTTTTATAGAGCTTGCCCGCAATCAACAGCAGGCCATGATTGCACAAATCCAACACAATACCTGCGGCAGCAGCCCGCACAATGCTGCCCACTCCGCGACGCTGTCCAATAGCCGACAAAATGGTGGTTTTAGGCAACAGATTCATCAGGCCCACAGAAATCACCCCGATCAACATGCCCAACCACATTTCCTGAATCAGCCCCACTTGTGCTTCCACAAACGGATTTAGAAACAGCACCGGCTGCAACCAGGCATTGGGCAAGGTCATCAACACCACGGCTGTTAGCAAAATGGTCAGCGATCCCCAAAACAGCCAATCGATTCTCTTTTGGTCGTGGCAACCTTGCTCTGATTGCGGAGCTTGGGCACCGCAACAGACGGTACTCGCAGGTGGGGCGGGTTCAGGTTTGTTACAGCAAGAATCACTCATACATCTGGCCTTCATTTATGACATATAAGATCACTATAAAACTAGACCCTACTCCAGAGTCAACGTTTTCTGCAGTACAATGCAAATTCCATTAGGAATATTTACACACACAATGAGGCACGCTCATGGAAATAAACGACATTGAAATAAATGGACTGGCAGAAAAAGCCACGGAAATGACTCTTACCTACGCACCCAAGTTACTGCTGGCCATTGTGACTTTGATCGTGGGTCTTTGGTTAATTGGAGCAGTAACCCGTGGCGTTGCATTTATATTGGAAAAGCGCGAGTTCGATGTTTCCCTACGCAAATGGCTGGCATCCATTCTTAATGTAGCCCTAAAAGCCTGTTTGTTGATTTCAGTGATTTCTATGGTGGGCGTTCAAACCACTTCCTTCCTGGCAGTATTGGGCGCAGCAGGATTAGCCGTTGGCTTGGCACTACAAGGTAGCCTGTCTAACTTTGCCGGAGGTGTTTTGATATTGATTTTCAAACCCTACCAAGTTGGTGATTACATTCAAGCTAATGGTGAGGAAGGGGTTGTGGAGGCCATCGATGTGTTTTTTACATTTTTGAAAACATTAGATAACAAACACATTATTTTACCAAACGGCCCATTGGCCAACGGTAACCTGGTGAATTTTACCCGCGATGAAATTCGGCGTGTGGATTTGTCTATCGGTATTAGCTACGGCGACAATATCGAAACCGCCATGCAGGCGCTACTGAAAATGACTAAGGATGATAGCCGAATACTTACTGACCCTGAACCCTTTGTTGGTGTGACTGGGTATGGTGATAGCTCTATTGATTTAACGTTTCGGGTTTGGTGTAAGACGGAAGATTACTGGAACGTATTTTTTGATACCAATAAAAAAATAAAACCTGCATTGGATGCAGCAGCGATCTCCATTCCATTCCCCCAACGGGACGTGCATTTATTTCAGAGCTAGTGATGAACATGGCGCAGTATTTTGGCCGACTGCGCCATGTTTTCCCCTAAATAAGTGCGTATGATCTATTAAGTGCCGATTAAAGTATTGGCTTGCATCAATAATAAAAATTGAAACTGTTTATTTGTGATTAAAGGGACTTAATATGCGCATACAAAACAATCTATCAGACATCAAACCCACCCACTTTATTATTTTATTAGCCAGTGTTTTTTCATTGATAGGATGTGGGGCCATGTTCTCTCTAAACTGGCGATTTGCTATTAATGAATATCAAACAACCTATGCCGCAATGTACTTGGCGAAAGATGGCAACAGCTTTTTCCGCATAGGCTCTCAACCCAATAATGGCGTACGCGATACCCGCCTTGAACAATATAATCTTGAGGGAGAACTCATTAATCATTTCTCCCTGGGAACAACAACATTGCTCTACACTCATAAGCACCCATTGGAGATACCCAATTCCAACTCGTCCTTTTTCATGGCACGATACAGTGGTTCTGTATTGTTTATCGACCCTGATGCACAAACCTATTGGAATCAACTTGTAGTTGATGACTATGTTGCTCAACGCAGTCTAAAGTTTGGTAATTTTTATGTGAACATCGATGGCAACGTAGTTACAGATGGCCAAATAATAACGCCAGCCACTGAAACGACTGACCGTGTTTTCGAACATTTTATTGGAATGGTTGATCAACAGGGCAATTTCAACTATCAAATTTTTCCTAATGCAAAGTATTTAAATCTCCAACGAATTCAACAGTCCGATCGGTTTATTGTTGTGGGTCACTACCATGATGAATATGCTGAACAAACAGGAATATATAGCTTTATTCAAGAGCTTGATCATGAACTTGTTGCGCTAAATACCACAGAATTGGAGCAAGCCATCTATGCATCTATTGTGGGAAGCGATAGTTTTGTAGGCGAAAAACATGAAACTAGAGGCATTTATGATTTCTCTGGCAATCTGATTAGAGAAACAGATTTCCCATCTACTGCTCCGTCCGCCTTTCGCTTTGGCAAAAATATTTTTTATGTCATTTCACATATCGAAAACGACATCATCCACTATCAAGAGTATACCATCTTCACTGAAACACAGCAGATCTGCCAATTTGATTATCAATTTAAGCAGAACTGGTGTCGCAACACTCGCTTGTGGTCAGAATTTGAAAACGCACAAATATTAGAAAATGATGCCTTGGGGGTAACCTTTAAACGTGAATTAATTAACCTAGCCGATGTCACATTAGGTTTGAATTCACTCACCAACGCCCTGGTATTTGAAGCTGATGTACGCGCGACTAACACCATTGATCTTTTCCATGAAATCTATCTCGCCAATGGGAAATTATCAGCACAGGTAGACGAGCCAAACTATTCACATACCGGCCATCTTTATCGATGTTTTTTTGCAATATGCGTAGAAGAAGAGGAATACACTGGCGGCGTCAAATCCAGCAGACCAACCTTATTTATCTCTGAAAACAGCTTGATCTCTCATACCTATTACTACGCTAATCCTGAGGCAAATGGGCTACCCCGCCTAACTCGCTGGAGCAGATAAATTCTGCTCCAAGCATCATGGCATTTAGAAATGCGTAGAGTAGGTCATCGTGAAAATATACGCATCCAATCGATGGTCAATTGCCAGGTCTCGGTAGGGGTTGTATACCACATCCCCTTCCAAACTGGAGTTGGAGTTACGGCTTTCACCAGGATCTATATGGATTTCAGAAACCAAATAGCCAAATCCCACATCCAATTCCGTATTCTGTTCCAAGCGATAACCGAATCCCAGGGTGTAAAGTTTTGCTTCCCCCATGGGAATTAACAAATCTTGGCGTTGCTCTGGAATAGAAGAACTGCGTGGCTCATAACCAGCACGAAGTTTTAAATTATCATTAAACTGATATTCAAATCCTACCGACCAATCCACCACCGATTCATATTGGCGCTGTAAACGCAATTCATCCGGATCTGCAAAGTCGCCACCTAATTGCCCGTAATACAAATCGGCGGTTTGATTAACCACACTGGCCAATACCAAATAATCCAGATTTTGGTCAAACTCAAAACGCAGCTCTTCCAACACATCATAATCCACCCATTTTACATCCAGATTGGCGCGGAACCTCGGTGTTAGCAATACAGATACACCCATCGACGCCCATTGCGGTTGCGTAAAATCCGCT
>JBFKSL010000229.1:0-7089 GCA_041626995.1 Ketobacter sp.
CATTGGAGAAAGGTGATTGGGTGACCGCGATGTTTTTTCCGTAAACGATGAGTTAGCGGTTTTAGCTGTGGTGGAAGACGCGATGGACAACGATGTGTACGACAGGGATTATTATTTGCATTAGAATTTTGATATTAATCCTTAGGGCGTGATGCGTTCTTTATTAGCCAGCTTGATGCCGGCTAGTTCAAACATTTCTGCCACTGAAAGGTATGAGACTTATAGCGAAAAAAATCACCATTTATGGGTTTTGAGATATGATCTTTGGTGGTGCAGCCCATCTGCAGTTTCTCCATAACCTTGATAAATTTGTTTGCCGATCTTCGCTTGGGGTCAATCAACACCATCTGACCATTTGGGGATAGATGACAACTGATAAAGGTTGCCAGGTCTTCAAAGTGACCTCGGTCGTACAGCAGGTCGCTGCCGATAATTAAATCAAATACGCCTTTGTTGGTAATAGGTTTACGCCAGTCACCGTGAAAATAATTAATGGTAGGCAGGTTGTTGATGACCGTGTTGTCTTCCAGTAGGGCCGGCGTGATTGGGTGGTAATCGCAGGCAGTAATATCCGCGCCTTTTGATGCTGCAACCATGCTTGCCAAGCCTATTCCACAGCCCACTTCCAGTATTCGTAAGTTTTCAAGTGGCAATTTGCTGATGATTTCTGCAAGCACGATTCCTGAAGGCCATAACATTCCACTAATGGGCCACATGGCAGATGAAATGCCTATGGCTTCAGCGGTGCCATTGGGATCACTGAATTGATTGCGGTCTTTTAGAGACTTAATAGAATAGGTAGTCCCAGCCACAAGAGTGGGTTCTTGCTTGGTTTGGTAAGTATCCAATTGATAGCTCACAAGTTATTTGTTCGTAGATGAACATGAGTAATGAGCAAATCGGATAAAGTAGAGAACGTTAAAAAACGAAACTAACTATTCAATAGGATTCAAAAGAAATGAGCATTGCGCATGGGCGTATGCAAAGTATAGCTCTGTTTGGTGGATAAGGATACTAGAGCCTGAATTGTTACCGATAAGCCTAGGCTGAGAAGACTGACGCAGTATGGGTGGTTCAAATGATTATTTGCGCTTACATTGTTTTCCCTGTCGGTGGTAAGGGTAGTTGCAAACCCAGCTATTGCCATTTTGATTTAAGCTTGCGTTTGGTGGTAGTTCTATGGGGTCGCAGGATGTGCTTGATTTTGAAAACCCTCGATTGCATTTCCAATCGTCACCCTGGTCATTGAGAAAGGCGTTTTCTGGCACTGTGATTTTGATACATTCATGGGCTTCTTTGCGAAAACCCCGTTCACAGCTCCAAAATTTGCCTGATTCATTTAAGTAAGCATTATTCGGAACAACAAGCTTAACGCAACTGGTATTCTGTTCTATAAAGCCGCGTAAACATTCCCAGCCTTTACCATAACCGGGGTCTGTGGCGAATGCGTTTTCCGGGATAATTATTTTTTCACATTTTTTGCCTTCGGTGCGATATCCAGGCTCACATTGCCAACCTGGCCCGTAATCTGCTGATTTAAAATAGGCATTCTCGGGAAGATCTACTTTAACACAGTGACTGGCTTTGTTGCCGTAACCAATCTTATTGGGGCGGTAACCTCGATTGCATTCCCAGCCTAATCCATAATTGGATTCTACTAAGTAAGCATTTTGTGGTACCAGAATTTCTACGCAGGTTTCTTTTTGTTTTATATAACCCCGATTGCACTTCCAGCTATTCCCTGCAGAAGTTAGGTAGGCTTGTTCGGGTAGGGGGATTTTTACGCAATGTTCACCTTCCTTTTTAAAGCCAAACTCACATGACCAACCTGAGCTGTAGTTATTTGAGTATGCGTTGTTGGGAAGACTGTTTTCTTGGGAATACCCGCTTAGGGAAGCAGATAATAAAACGATTATGAGGGTAAGGGGGCGCCAATTCATTTAATGCTCCATCCTCATTGCAGATCAAGCACTTGCATTGAGGGTTAATGGAATTCAGTTGGCGCAATTAGAAAATCAAACCAATGTGATGAGGATCATCTTCTTCACGTTAGCATACTAACCGTTCAATGTATGCCGTTGCTTTGCTTTAGTTATGATAAAGGGGGCGAACATTGGGTTCGGGCTCTGGGCGCAAACTCAATGCTACGCCAATGATCAGCAATAGGGCGCTTAAACCTATCACTGGCCACTGGCCGAAACTAACAAAGGGCGTTTCACCTTTGGTGCCGTAAAATACGCCTTTCAAAACCCCTTTTTCAAACTGGGGGATTTGGCTTTGTACGTTACCTTTGTGATCGATAATGGCGGTAACACCGGTGTTGGTGCCGCGCAAAATATATTTCCCAGTCTCTAATGCTCGCATGCGCGCCATTTGGAAATGTTGCAATGGCCCCCAAGAGTGCCCAAACCAAGCGTCGTTGCTGATGGTGACTAAGAAATCTTTATTTTTGGCCTGCTGGCGCACCAGTTCGGGGTAGACGATTTCATAGCAGATAAAAGCAGCAAAGCTCATGTTGTTGGCTAATAGCGGCGGCTGTACTTCTGCGCCTTTATGAAAATCCGACATAGGCAGGTTAAAGAATGGAATCAAGCCGCGAATCAATGATGCCATGGGAACGTATTCGCCAAAGGGTACGAGTTTTTGTTTGTTGTAAGTGCCTTCACCGTTACCAATAACGAAAATGGAATTGTAATAATAGTCCACGCCATTTTCAGAAGGCTCCCAGCGGGCCACACCGCTGACGATGGCAGTGTCTTTTTCTGAGGCGCGTATATCCAAGTTGGTAATGGTTTTCAAAGCTTGATGGTAAAACACAGGGTAAGCTGCTTCTGGCCATAAAATAAGATCCGCATCCCAGGACTTTTCTGTTAAGCCGGTATAGGTGTCGAATATGTGTTTGCGGTATTTTGGGTCCCATTTTTGTTCTTGGGGAATGTTGCCTTGAATGAGGGCTGCTTTTTGGGTTTTGTTCAGTTGTGGTTGAGTCCATTCTTGCGTGCCTAAGCCCCAGCAGAAAGCGATCAACGCTGCTAATCCAATGATGGCGTGCGTGCGTTTTAAATTTTCCGATTTGAAAATCCAGCGCAGCAGTACAGCACTAAGTGCTGCCACTAAGCTTAGACCCAGTGTGCCAGCAACTGGCGCTAACCCATAAAGCGGAGAATCGATAAAGCCATAACCTGCCCACAGCCAAGGAAAACCACTTAATAGCCAGCTTTTGCTCCATTCCAGTAATACCCATAGGGCCGGGAAGGTGAGTAAGGTATAACGGTCTAAGTTAAAGCGCCCGTAGGCCCAAAAGGGCAGGGCGTAAAGAATACTTAAGAATGCAACAAAGCCCAGGGTGCCTAGCAAGGCCAGCCACATGGGAGTGCCACCATAAAAATGAATGCTGACATAGACCCAGGACACGCCAACACCGTTTAAGCCCATGCCGTACCAAAATGCGCGCCAAAAGCTTCGGCCTGCGCTCTGGCCTTCCAGTAGCAAAACAAATAACGCTAAAGATACAGGGATCAATGGCCACAATTTCAGTGGCGCCAGCCCCAGCGGGAATATTGCTCCCGCAAGCAAAACCAGCAGATGCCCTTTGACACCGCTGGTGATAGAGGTCTTCAAGCTCATAGTTTTTTCGTATTAGTGTTGTGTAGTGCTTACCTTTAACAGGCGAATGGCTCGGTTGTCGGCATTTAGCACTTTAAAGTGGTACTTGCCGATATTAATGCTTTCGTCCCGTTTTGGAAGGCGGCCAAAATGGCTCAGTACGATGCCCCCAATGGTGTCGTACTCGTCTTCGTTAAAAGCAGTATCAAAATGCTCATTAAATTCATCAATGGGCGTAACCGCCTTAACCATAAATTCGTGACTGCTGGCTTCTTTGATCATGTATTCATCTTCGAAATCATGTTCGTCGTCGATCTCGCCAACGATTTGTTCTAACACATCTTCAATGGTCACCAGGCCCGACATTTTGCCGTATTCGTTCACTACAATGGCCATGTGGGTTCGGGTTTGTCGAAATTCTCTTAGCAGAACATTCAAGCGTTTACTCTCAGGCACTAAGGACGCTGGACGAATCAAATCCTTAAGTTGGGTTTTTTCCAGCTTGCCCCGGTGCATGATATCCAACAAATCTTTTGCCAGTAAAACACCGATGATTTCGTCTTGTGACTCGCCATAAACGGGAAAACGAGAGTGTGCAGAGGCAATGATTGCGGGAAGGAACTCTTCAGGTTTGGCATTGGCGGCCAAAATCACACACTGGGAACGGGGAACCATGATTTCCCGAACCTGCATATCAGAAACTTGCAGTGCCCCTTGGAAGATGCCTAATGCTTCGGCGTCGACTAAGCCCAAATGATGGGCGTTGGTCAGAATTTCTAAAACCTCTGCCTGGTTTTGCGGTTCACCGGAAAGGAAATTGGCTATTTTGTTCAAAAAACCTTTGCCCTGTGAACCGTTACGACTCTGATCGTCGTTCATGATGACGCGTGTCACTCCTATGTTAGTTGTCGATCGCGTAAGGGTCTGCGTATCCCAATGATTCCAGGATTTGCACCTCTAACGTTTCCATTTTGTCTGCTTCGTTTTCTTCAATATGGTCATAACCCAGTAAATGCAATGTTCCGTGGGTAACCATATGAGCCCAGTGGGCCTGTTCTGTTTTGTTTTGCTGTTGCGCTTCTTCTTTTACCACCGGGGCGCAGATAACCAAATCACCTAGTAGTGCCAAGGGAATATCTTCCGGCCCATCGAAAGGGAACGATAACACATTGGTGGGCTTTTCTTTGTTACGGTAGGTGGAATTTAGTTGTTGGCTTTCATCTTTGTCTACGATGCGTACAGTCAGCTCTACCGGTATGTCATCGGTTGCGCAATAGTTCGCCATTTGTAGAGTGCTGTTCACCCACAGGCTTAGCTGTTCGTCTGTGGGCACGGCCTGCTCCTGGCTGGCATTTTGTAAATCGATGTCCAGCTCAATGGTCATGGTGGGATTCGTGCTTGTCATAAGCTTCCACGATGCGTTGCACCAGGGTGTGACGAACCACGTCTTTTGATTCGAAATGGCAGAAGCCAATGCCCTTCACATCTTGCAGGACGTTCATGGCGTGTTTGAGTCCACTCTCCGTGCCTCTAGGCAAGTCGATCTGGGTGTAGTCGCCAGTGATTACCGCTTTAGAACCAAACCCTATCCGTGTGAGGAACATTTTCATTTGTTCCTTAGTGGTGTTTTGGCTTTCATCCAGGATGATGAAGGAATTGTTCAGTGTGCGGCCCCGCATGTAAGCCAAGGGGGCCACTTCGATGATTTGGCGGTCGATAAACTTGGCTACGCGCTCGAACCCTAGCATTTCGTATAGGGCATCATAAAGCGGGCGCAGGTAAGGGTTTATTTTTTCTGCTAGGTCACCGGGTAGAAAACCTAGCTTCTCACCGGCTTCTACCGCAGGGCGTACCAGAAGAATACGGCGTACCTGGTCACTTTCCAGTGCTTCCACTGCACAGGCTACCGCCAGATAGGTTTTACCGGTACCCGCTGGGCCAATGCCAAAGTTAATATCGTTACGCTGAATCAGGCGCACATATTGTTTTTGGTTAACACCGCGAGGCTTGATGGAACCCTTACGGGTGCGAATGGCTAGAATCTGACTCTCTTCGTCATCTTCGTGCTGTTCCGGCGCGGCGTTCAGGTTATTCGAATTCATCAGGCTTTCCCGCAGAATCAAATGTACATCGTTTGGACTCAAATCTTTGCTGTTATCGGTGTCGTCATAAAGTTGATTCAATACCTGGCTGGCGGCATTTACCTGCTGCGGCAAACCGGTTAACTGAAAGGCATTGCCTCGGTTTTTTATCTGAACTTCCAATTTATCTTCGATTTGGCGTAGATGTTCATCGAACTGGCCACATAGTTGGGCTAAGCGGCTGGAATCGGCGGGTTCCAATGTGAAATGGTGTGTAGTGACAGAATCGTTCAAAGTAACTGCGAAAATACGCCCTGTATGGTTTATGTAAGGTTAAGGATATACGGAAGCGTAAATCAGGAAAAGGCAAAAATGGTTTTAATAAGTTCTGGTCATTTGGGTGACTGTTTTAGTGTCGAAATGT
This sequence comes from Ketobacter sp., assembly GCA_041626995.1. Lineage (GTDB taxonomy): Bacteria > Pseudomonadota > Gammaproteobacteria > Pseudomonadales > Ketobacteraceae > Ketobacter. Next base: position 6,112 of record JBFKSL010000229.1, read on the forward strand.
TTTACGTGAGAACAGTGATTGGGCCTGTATTTTGCCTGTGTGAATGTCGGCTCAGTTTACACCATGGCTTTTGCGTTATTGGCTTATGATTATATAAGCTTAACTAAATCAATAAGTTGCGGATCTGGCATGGCACCTGCATTAGTAAAAATGTTCATGCAACCAAAACGAGCGAGAATTCCTGGGGGGAAGTCAGCAGAAACCCGTTGGGGCACAACAGGGGATAGTTATTGTTATCTTTGGGTGGCAATAACTATCCCAGGGTTTCTAAATTTGCTGTAGCCGAGCGGAAGCAGAACGGGAGTAGCGGGACAAACAATGGTGTTTGCTCGCTGCTCTTTTATTTATTAACAAACAACAGGTTTGTTACCAATAGAAAGCTTAATCCAGCACTTGAACAAAGTTACCCCGCAAAGAATTGGGTAACGCTTCTTCAATACTCACTTCCACAAATTTCCCGATTAACTCATCGTCGTCATGGCGGAAGTTTACTACCCGGTTGTTTTCGGTTCGGCCTTGTAATTGGCCTGGGTCTTTTTTGGAAATGCCGTCTACCAATATACACTGCGTGCTGCCCACCATTTGGCGGCTGATTTGTTGAGCGTTTTGGTTGATGCGGTGTTGCAGCAACGACAGGCGTTGCTTTTTCTCTTCCTGGGAAATGCTGTCTTCCAGTTCTGCTGCAGGGGTGCCTGGGCGAGCGCTGTAAATAAAGCTAAAGCTCAGATCGAATCCGATTTCCTCAATCAGCTCCATGGTGGCGTTGAAGTCTTCTTCCTGTTCGTCCGGGAAGCCGATAATAAAGTCGGAGGACAAGCAAATGCCCGGACGGGCCGCTTTAATGCGATTAATCTTATCCAGATATTCTTGAGCAGTATGGCCGCGTTTCATGGCGCTCAGGATGCGATCGGAACCGCTTTGCACCGGCAGATGTAAATGGCTGACCAGCTTGGGCTCTCGTGTATACACGTCAATCAG
>JBFKSL010000230.1:0-7072 GCA_041626995.1 Ketobacter sp.
CATAACGTGCTGGGTACGCAGCGCTTATTGGATTTATGCCATAAATACAAAGTGCAAAAAGTTACCGTGCTTTCTACCTATTTTGTTTATGGTGCCAGCCCCTATAACCCAGCATTAATTAGTGAAGAAGCGCCGTTAAAAGCGTCGGAGTTGACCATGGATTTGGTGGATTCCGTTGAACTAGAAAACCTGGCTAATATCTATTTGTGGAAATACCCCGAGCTGAACATCACGATTCTGCGTCCTTGTAATATTGTTGGGCCTGGGGTTTTGAATTCCATGAGTTTGTTGTTGTCTAGCAAAGTTGCACCGGTATTGCTGGGCTTTTCACCTATGATGCAGTTTATTCATGTGCAAGATATGGCTCATGCCGTTGTGTTGTCATTTACCCAAAATAAGCCCGGCGTTTATAACGTGGCCACGGATGATTGGGTGAGTTACCAGGAAGCGTTATTGCAGTGTGGTTGCCGACGCATGCCAATTCCGTCGGTACCGGAAGGATTGTCTCGCATGATCAGCAAGAGAATGAATTGGAAGGGTTGGCCGCCATTTTTGCTGAATTATTATAAGTATCCAGTGATTATTGATGGGTCTTTGTTTAATAAGACTTTTGGGTTTAAGCCGACTCGTAGTTTGGATGATGTGTTTGCTTACTATCGAGAGAAGAAGGAAATGGGGATTTTGTGACCGGAAGCGGTGCGCAGTGTTGAGAAGTGCCGGGAAGCTGAAGCCAAGTGGCGTATGCCAAACCTGCCCTCTCAACCTTCCCGGCACAAAGCCGTCAATGAATCATGTTCCAATTCATATCCGGCGTAAAATTCAAACGTTCATCGCTATAGATATCCGCATCCATTGCCAGTAAGCGAACATACCGATCAAAGTACAACAGCTGTTTCAACAGCAGAGCAAACTCGCGTGGAAAGTGAATGCCGTGGCGTTTACCAATGCCCACCAAATCCATCATCACTTTATTCACTTCGTGCTCGTTAATGGATGCCATATCGTTCATATGTAAATCCATTTCCGGCATTACGCGATCCATGTTGGAATAAAGGTCTTCAATATCTTTTGCTAAACAGTCCACATCCACCTGCTCATCGGTCATGCCAATGCCCAGCATGGCTTCTGCCATTTCTCTGTATTCATCTTGACCAATGGCCCAGATAAACTTGGAAACCGACTCCCAAGTGGAAGGTTTGATGCGGCCCACAATGCCAAAATCAATAAAACCAATACGGCCATCTTTAAGCACTAGCAGGTTACCCGCGTGCACATCGGCGTGGAAAGACTCACAGAACAACAGACTGGAAAACCAAGTGTTCATGGCGGTAATCAACACTGCTTCCGGGTTGGGAACAATGTGTTGAATGGATTCTAGATCCGTAAACGGCACACCGTAAAAACGTTCCATGGTCAGTACGCGCATGGTGGAGGCTTGCTTATAGATTTTCGGGGCAATAGCCTGGGTGTTGCCAGTTTCTTCCAGGAACTTATGGAAATCCTCAATGTTTTTCGCTTCCTGATAGAAGTCGCATTCCGCTAGCATGCCTTTTTGAATTTCATCCACAATGGCGGATAGGGAAGCCATGGCCAGGTTGGGAACAAAGTATTCCAACACTTTGGCACCCACAAACAAGAAGTTCAAATCTGTTAGCAGGATGTCTTCTACGCCAGGCTTTTGTACCTTTACTACCACGTCTTCACCGGTTACCAGCTTGGCTGCATATACCTGCGCAAGAGAAGCTGATGCCAGGGGCACGGGGTCAAATTCGGCAAATACGGCGTTTAACGATTTGCCGAGTTCTTTTTCCATTACCCGTTTCATCACATAAAAAGGCACGGGGGTGGTTTTATCCAGGCACAGTTGAAATTCTTCCACATATTCGTCGGGGAACACGGATGGCGAGCTGGCAATAAATTGCCCCAACTTAATGTAGGTGGTGCCTAAACGCTCAAAGGTTTTTCTCAACAGGATGGGGGTTGGCGCGCGATCCCCTAACACCCAATCGGCTCCGGTTTGCGCTAGTACGCGCATGGTTTGACCAATTCGTAAAGCGCCTTTGATCCCTGCGTTCAGACGATAAAATCTGGATTGTTTGTCTGCCATTCGCTAACACCTTGAATAATAAAACAATGTCCGTGGGTTTGATGTGTAGTCCGTAGAAATACGATCCCCAGAGGCGCCATTTTACACGCAATCTGGCCGTTTTAGGTAACTATAAGCCTCCCAAAACAATGACATGACTGGGAAATATCCGTACGCTTAGTCTGAATTAGGGTAAACATCCATGATTTCAAGTGCTTAAATTAAGAGTACATTAGAAGTTTGGTCTGTGGAGGGCCCGCTTGGGTCAGAGTATCGATGACGGCATTAACAAATCCGCTAGGTTTCATAGAGCACAATATTAAGGTTCCCAATTCCTTACAAGGTTTGACTCGTATCGCTGACAACGAGGTGAATCCTGAATGGCTGGGGTTAACAGAGCATGACCGTGATGTGATTTGGAAGTGCGTAAAAAATTTGTATCGCACGGGTGCTTACCCTGCTGTGAGTATCTGTATTCGTCGCCATGGTGAGATATTATTGAACCGCTCCATCGGTCACGCTAAGGGTAATGGGCCTGGGGAAAACGGTGAAAAAGTCGTTGCCACGCCAGATACACCCTTTTGTTTGTTCTCTGCTTCCAAAGCCATTACGGCTATGCTGGTGCATTTGCTGGAAGAGCGTAACCAAATCAACCTGATGAACCCGGTGAGCTATTACATTCCTGAGTTTGGCAGTAATGGTAAGCACCGCATAACAGTACAGCAGATTCTTTCTCACCGTGCAGGCATTGCGCGCTTTCCTGATATGGACCCGGAAATGCTGTTTGATCATGACGGCATAATGAGGATGATCTATGAGGCAGAGCCAACCGATGTACATGGAAGAGAGCTGGCCTATCATGCTCTAACCGGTGGTTATGTGTTGGGTGAACTGATTGAGCGTATCACTGGCGAAGATATCAATCAGTTCATTAAAAAGAATGTAAACGAGCCATTGGGCATGCGCCATTTCAACTACGGCGCGCCGGCAGATTACATTGATGAAGTGGCTACAAACTATTTAACCGGGTTACCATTGGTATTTCCGATTAAACATTTTATTAAGCGTATTTTGGGCGCTGATTTGGAAACCGCCATCCAGTATTCCAATGATCCGCGTTTTTATCAGCAAATCATACCGGCAGGAAATATTACTGCCACGGCAGAAGAGTGCTCGCGTTTTTTCCAATGTTTATTAAATGGCGGTGAGTACGAAGCCAAACGCATTTTCCAGCCTGTTACCATTCAGCGCGCAGTACGGGAGGTGAATGCGACCGAGCTGGATCGTACTTTATTGTTCCCCATGCGCTATAGCGCGGGCATGATGTTGGGTAACTATCCGGTTGGTTTGTTTGGGCCAGCGGCACCACACGCATATGGCCATATAGGTTTAACGAACAACTTCTGTTGGGCCGATCCTGAGCGAATGATATCGGTTTCGTTGCTCACCTCTGGTAACCCTGTGCTGGGTGCTCATGTTATTCGTTTAGCGATTTTGCTTACCACTATCTCTCGGCGTTGCAAAAAAGTATTTAAACCATAGGAAATATACGGAGGTTGTAATGGAATACCTAAGAACACCGGATAAATGCTTCGATCGTTTGGCAGATTACCCCTTTCAACCTCATTATTTCGAACTGCAGGCCGATGGCATGCGTATGCATTACCTGGATGAAGGCCCTAAGCGTTCCGACCCGGTTTTAATGCTGCACGGCGAGCCCAGTTGGAGTTATCTTTACCGCCATATGATTCCTATTGTGGCCGCAGCGGGGCACCGGGTCATTGCGCCTGATTTGGTCGGCTTTGGAAAATCAGATAAGCCTACATCCATTGATGATTACAGCTACCAGAGCCATATGGATTGGATGCAGGCTTTCGTGGAAGGCTTGGATTTAAACAACGTTACCTTGGTGTGTCAGGACTGGGGTTCGTTGATTGGTTTACGCTTGGCCGCTGAACAGCCGCAACGTTTTAAGGCCATTGTCGTGGGTAATGGCATGCTACCCACTGGCGATCAAAAGGTGCCGCCTGCTTTTGCTTTATGGAAATCCTTTGCACTGTATTCCCCCTGGTTTCCTATTGCTCGAATAATCAATAGTGGAACGTTCAAAACCTTGGGGCCGGAAGAACGTAAAGCTTACGATGCGCCGTTTCCATCTGCCAAATACAAAGCCGGGGCCAGGGCTTTTCCCCGTTTGGTTCCCGTTGCACCAGATAACCCTGCCAGTGAAGCGAACCGTGCCGCCTGGAAAGTGCTGGAAAATTGGAATAAGCCGTTCTTAACCACTTTCAGCAATGGCGACCCTATTACCCGAGGCGGAGACGCCTATATGCAGGAACGGATTCCTGGGTCAAAAGGGATGCCTCATCAAACCTTAACCGGCGGCCATTTTCTGCAAGAAGATTCACCTGTCGCTTTTGCTCGCGCCATCAATGATCTGTTAGCTCAGGAGCGAGTTGCCAAAAAAGAAACTAGCGACTGCCCACCTGCATAAACTTGGGGTGAATGGCTTTTAGGGCGCTGGAAAGTTTTACTTCTTTGCCTAGATGATGACGATAGATCGCCTGATAGGTAAGAATATTTTTCACATAATCGCGTGTTTCGCTAAAGGGAATGGTTTCTACCCAAATATCTCCGCTTACCGGCAAATGTTTAGGGCGCCAGGCTTTGGCTCGGTGAGGGCCGGCATTATACGCCGCTGTAGCCAGAATAATATTGCCATCAAATTGTTTTAAAAGCTGACTCATGTAGTGGGTGCCAAGACGTACGTTAGCGTCGGGTTTTAGCAAGCCATATTTTCCAGGGTTGGCAATGCCCAAATTGCGTGATAGCTGTTTAGCTGTGCGCGGCATAATCTGCATCATGCCTACGGCGCCCACGGCACTGCTGGCGTTATACATAAATGCACTTTCCTGGCGAATCAGAGAGTAGACCCAATCCAACTCCAGCCCAGACTTCTGTGCGTGCTTGCTGATTAAGCCTTGATAGGCAGTGGGAAAGCGAATTTCTAAATTGTTGTAAGCGTCAGACTGATAGGCGGCAATAATGGCAGGGTGATGCCAACCCCAAATATAGGCCAAGTGAGCCAGTACACTACGATCGTATTCATTGCTGCGACGGACCAGGTACTGCCATTCAGATCGCGAGGAATTAATTTCACCCATTAAAAACAATTCCCGTGCACGTTGTACTGCGGGTAATTGAGTTATGCGGTTTAAATCTTCTTCGCGAACCTGTGTGGTTTCTATATTGAGATTCAGGGGTTGATTCAAGCGTTCACTGGAAAGGAAACCATAGTAATTCCGACTTTGGGCTAACTGCTGAAACGTTTGTTCAGGTTCGAAGGTAAGAAACTTTTTCACAATAACCGATTGTGGCAATAGCTCCATAAAATCGCCGCCATTGGTTAGCGAGTTAATAAAACGGTTGTGAAAGTTCAATACATCAATGCGATGACTATCGATTTGCACACGGGATAGGGCGTTTAAGTCCACGGTGCCTGTGTTTAATTCTGTGCGTGCTTTCCAGTATTGCCAGGTTTCTTCTTGTATGGTGTCTTCATCCAGCATGGCAAGCCAGATTCTCATTCTTGACCAGTCTTGTTCGTATAGCGCATGACGCAAGCCAATGGGGTTCAACCGTGGGTCGAATTGATATTGTGCTGCCTGGCTCAACCAGTATTCTGCTCCTTCGTGTTTACGAATGCCGAGCACGTAGGCAAACTCGCTGGCTACTTTTGCCCGTTCTGCCGCATTAAAGTTAAAGGCCTCCATGTATTGGGGCCAGAGTTTCTGCGCCAGGGCTTCGTCTTTCCGAATCAGGCGGTTAAAGCCGGTGATAATGACAGGCTTGGCATCGTCGCCCCATTTTTGGTAACGGGCCATGTATTTCAGCCGCTTGGGGTCACGGTACACATCGCGCCATTCCCGTGCTAAACGTTTTTTCTTTTTCGGAACATGGTTTTCTAAGTATTTCGCCAACTGCAATTTGCGATTTTCAATGGCAAGAGCGGTGCGCTCCCAGGCCAGATCACCCTGCATTTCACCTGTGGTTTTCCATACTTCGAATAAAGGATCGCAGGCTTTGTGTTGAGATTTTCCCACCAGCCAAAGCTTGCGTGCCCCCATAAAGGCGCTATTGCGGTCGCCCTCTTTATAGAGTGCCCAGTAGTAATAACAGTCGTATTCGGTGCTGTATTGTCCCAGGCGATAGTTAGCCAGGTAAGTATCCCAATCTTTTTTTAGAGTCAGGTTTTTAATCCATTTTTTTCGCAACCAGCCTGCCAGTGGGGAGTCGCCATACTCGTGAATAAATTCATCCACCTCCTCCTTATCCACCGAGCTGATATAGCGGCTGTATTCCTTGTATTTTAAATAGGGGTAGAGAGGGTAGCTACTGAGAGCTTCGGTGCGCTCCTGATAGAGTTGACGTTGACCCTTGCGAAGCAGTTTAACGGTGTTCTTATAGTCGGCTCGTTGTGACTCCCAGTAGGCTTCCTGGTTTTCCAGCAAAGACAGCGAGTAATTGGCTAAGCCTGTTTGTGCCAGTACCAAGCCGGATAAAAGAACGAAAGATTTTAGCTGTCTAATCATGGAAACTAACATTAGCACCGTGGGATGATTTTTATTATGAATAGCAGATTTTTCGCAAAGTTTCATGGGCTTAACGAATTTTTTTAGAAAATGTGGCAGGTTGGACAAAACCGATTCGGGTTGCTAAGTTTTTGATCTAACAGGGATGAAAAATTCTCTTTCGCCAAACGTTGAGCTAACAGCGAGGGAAGCTAAACTTTAGTAAGGATTTGAACTCATCATAGCTTGAAAATTGAGCTATTTTTTGCGAACTCGGGGAACATGGAAAAACGAATCAAAGAAAAACGTGTCATACAACGACACCACCTCAAGTACTACTTGAGCGTGTATAACCGCAAAACCGGGAAGCCCATTGGTTATATCGTAAACATATCCACAGAGGGTTTACGTTTAG
>JBFKSL010000231.1:0-7046 GCA_041626995.1 Ketobacter sp.
CTGTCTGGTGCTAATGCTGCCAAACAGGCCAAGCGATGGGCTGGACAAAATATTAAAGAAGACAAGTCCGTTTTAGGATCGAATCAAAACTCGCAGACAACAGAACCAGCTCTTAGCAAACTTTAAGCATTTCCACCTATAAACCCAGGGAGGGGCATATATGGAAATCAGCGTAGCAGTGCTTTTAACTTCAGCTCCAGCATTTCATAAAAGACATTTTAAACACAGATATTGTGGTCACCCCATTACCGTGGCACTCTTCTTATCATTACGATAATTAAGGATCCACCTATGTCTGTACGCGTTTCCACTCCTTGTGGTGAAATCATTGGCTTACAAAACGAGGGCTACCAGGAATTTCGGGGCATTCCATACGCAGAGCAACCCATTGGCGTAGCTCGCTTTAAAGCCCCAGAACCCCTTATCCCAATGGACGAACCCTATGTGGCAGAACACTATCGAGACAGTGCCCCACAAGAAGAAATCCCCCTATTTGGCATCACAAACACCAGCGAAGACTGCCTATACCTGAACATTTGGACACCCGCCAGCGATAACAAAAAACGCCCAGTTATGGTGTGGATTCACGGCGGCGCTTACATCATGGGGGCCGGATCACAACAGCTTTACAAAGGCGCCTCCCTTGCCACTCTGGGAGACGTAGTGGTAGTTACCATTAACTATCGACTGGGCGCATTAGGCTACCTCTACCTGAACGAATTACTGCCCGAATCCAGCGGCATTAGCGCCAACAACGGCCTTTTGGATCAAATTGAAGCCCTACGTTGGGTGCAAAAAAACATTGCCAGTTTCGGCGGTAATGCCGATGACGTGACCGTGTTTGGTGAGTCTGCCGGCGCTATGTCCATAGCTACGCTGCTAGCCTGCCCGGACGCGAAAGGATTGTTCCATAAAGCGATTGTGCAAAGCGGTGCCGCAGACCAGGCTCTCACCAGAGGTGAAGCAACCGAAATCGCCGCCTGCTTCCTCAAAACCCTCGACATCAATCCCAACCAACCCGAAAAACTTTGGCAACTCACCCCGCGGGAGATCGTCAAGGCACAACGACACTGCTTAAAACTTTCCTACGATCGTGGCGTGTTTAGCCAGCCTGTTTTACAAACCGGCTTAACCCTGGTGCCCACCATCGATGGCACCATCTTGCCACAATCGCCCTTGGCTTCTTTAAAGCAGGGGGAATCCAAACACATTCCCATAATGATGGGCTGCACACGAGAAGAATGGCACTTCTTCCAACGCATGCCCGGTGCAGATGGCATGCTCACCTCCGGTGCCGGCAAAGAAATGAGCAAACACGACTTGATTAAGTTATGCGAAACCACCCTTCCAGGTATGGGGGAGCGCCTGGCTAACCATTACGAAAAAGTCATTAAAGAATTGAAAGAATCCGCCACCTATAACGATATTTACAGCGCCTTTGAAAGCGATCGCATTTTCCGCATCCCCACTCTACGCATGGGCGAGGCCCAAAGCGAACACAGTGATAACGTCTATATGTTTCAGTTTGATTGGGATCAAGGCATGTTTGGTGCCTGCCACGCCAGCGATATTCCTTTTGTGTTTGGCAACACTGATGAAGGCGCGGGACAGTTCCTCACCGGCGGTAGCGAGAAGGCGAAAAAACTCAGCTCCGTGGTGCAAAGCTGTTGGCTAGCTTTTGCCCGATCCGCCGATCCATCAACCGACTTAGTGGGCAAGTGGCCTGCCTTTGACAAAGAACACCGCCACACCATGAGCTTCGATGCAACAACCAAATTGGTTTCAAATCCATTTGAAGCCACTCAAGAGATCTGGGAAGGTGTACTATAAACGCTGAAATTTAGCGCCAATTTGGTAGACTACGCGCCTCAGTAAACAGGGGGTTAGTTTGTATTATGAGTGAGCAGGTTTTTCACATCGGACAGCGTTGGTCGAACACAGCCGAAACGGATTTGGGTATTGGCATTGTCACCCAAATCCAAGAGCGAACAGTTACGCTGTTTTTTCCCAGTACCGAAGAGCCCCGCACCTACGCACAGGCAAACGCGCCTCTAACCCGCCTGGAGTTTCACCCTCGCGACTTGGTGGAAACCGATGACGGCACCACCTATCGCGTACTCACGCGTCATGAAGAAGAAGGTCTGTACTTCTACGAAGTGCAAGCGGAAGACGGCGAAAACAAGATCTTGTGTGAAAGTCAGGTGCAAGGCAGTAGCCGCATGCCAGAGCCTTTAAAGCGCTTGCTTCAAGGCCACTTTGAGCACTACAAAACCTTCGGCATGCGGGTAAAAACCTGGCAGAAACAGGCGGAATACAACCAACACCCAGCGAAAGGCTTTATGGGCGCACGGGTTGACCCCATTCCCCACCAATTCCACATAGCCAAAACCGTTTCGGATCGTTCCAGCGCGCGCGTGATGCTGGCCGACGAAGTGGGCTTAGGTAAAACCATCGAAGCGGGCCTGATCGCCCACCGCCAACTGATTAACGGTAAGATCAATCGAGTGCTGATTTTAGTGCCTGATTCTCTGGTGCATCAGTGGCTTGTGGAAATGCGTCGCCGTTTTAACATGCCAGTAAGGGTTCTGGATCAAGACCAATGCGAAGCCATCTGCCAGCAGCAGGATACCGACAACCCTTTCTTACACGAACAACTGGTGTTGTGCTCCATTCAGTTTCTACTTAAACATCAACAATGGGCAGAGCAAGCCATGGACTCTCCTTGGGACTTGTTGATTGTGGATGAAGCCCATCACCTGGCCTGGCAACCAGATGCTGCCAGCCCTGCTTATACCCTGGTGGAACAGTTTTCCATGCGGGCAAAAAGCTTGCTGCTGCTGACAGCTACACCAGAAAAAGAAGGCCCAGAAAGCCACTTTGCACAACTGCACCTGCTCGATCCCATGCGCTACACCGATCTACCTACTTTTGCGGAAGAACAGGCCAAGTTCAACGACATAGCCTTGATCGCCGAACAGCTGATAGATCATCAACCTCTAAGCGAAGCACAACTTAGTCAACTGAAATCCCTGCTTGATGACCCCTCCAGCCAAAAACTGATTGAAGAACTGGGCAACAGCAGTGAAGACAAACCGAAAGCAGCCACTACCCTGGCGTCACGCCTTTTGGACCAACACGGCACTGGTCGAGCACTGTTCCGCAACAGCCGCGCCAGTATTAAAGGCTTCCCCAGTCGTAAACTTACCCGCGTGCGCTTACCTAACCCTGAGTGTTACAACGACACACCCAGTGGTGCCTTTTTGGAAGACAGGCTCTATCCCGAAACCCTGCAACCCGAACCGCTCTGGCTGGCCGAGGACCCAAGGGTAAACTGGCTGCTGGAAACCCTGAAAAAAGACCGCAACAACAAATACTTGGTGATCTGTCATCACAAAGACACCGCCTGCGCCCTGCAAGCTCACCTGCATTTCAAAGGCGGTATTCAATGCAGCGCCTTCCATGAAGACCTAACCCTGATCGAGCGTGACCGTAGCGCAGCCTGGTTTGCTTCTGAAGAAGACGGCGCCCAAGCCTTGATCTGCTCTGAAATTGGTAGTGAAGGCCGCAACTTCCAGTTCTGTCATAACCTGATTATGTTCGACCTGCCAGCCACCATCGACCTACTGGAACAACGCATTGGCCGCCTGGACCGTATCGGCCAGAAAAATGACATCAACATCATCACCCCTTACTTGGCAGAGAGTCACCAGCAACAATTATTAGACTGGTACGACCAAGGCTTTAACGCCTTCGAGAAAACTGAAGCATCCCACAGCGTGGTGTTCGAGCTGCTCAATACAGAATTCAAGCAAACCATTGAGCAAAACAACGAAGAAGCTCTAGATCAACTCATCAACCAAACCAACGATAAGATTCAGGAACTGCACCAGCGCTTTATTCACGGTCGCAACCGCCTGTTGGAGCTGCATTCCCAAGGGGACGACAATATTCAGCACCTAATAGAAGCAGTACAAAACAGCGACGATGACCCTGAACTTAGAGCTTTTATGGAGCAAGTTTTCAACTCCTACGGCGTGGAAGAAGAGGAACTATCGGAAACCACGGTACTGATCCGCCCTGGCACCTCGCTGGAAAACACCCACTTCCCTAACCTGCCCGAAGATGGCTTCTCCGCCACCTATGAGCGTCAGGTGGCCCTGGGCCGGGAAGACCTGGAATTCCTCAGCTGGGACCACCCTATGGTACGCAACGCCATGGACATGGTGATCACCAGCGGTAAAGGCAGCTCAGTGATGAGCCTGCTGAAGAACAAACAAATCAAAGAAGGCACCATTCTGCTGGAAGCGCTCTACATTGTGGAGTGCCCTTCCCCTGCGGAACTGCAACTGGGCCAGGTGCTGCCCGCCACGCCCATTCGCCTGCTTCTGGATCAAAAAGGCCGTGACATCGGCGCAGCCGTCACCACCGATGCTCTGGATAAACAGCTGAAACGTGTAAAAGGGGACTTGATCACCCCTATGCTGAAGGAAATTCAGGAGCCCGTATTAGATATGCTGGGCAAAGGTAACGAACTCATGGAAGCTCGAAAGCAAGAATTGATTGCCCAGGCCGATGAGCAGTTCAGCCAATACTGGAATCAGGAAAAACAACGGCTGCAAGCGTTATCCAAGGCCGGTGGCAGTGACAGCGCCTTAAAAGCGGTGGATCACAAACTCAGCCAAGGTAAAACGCTGCTGCAGAACAACACCCAATACCGCCTGGATGGCCTGCGCATTATGATCACCATATCCTAGCCATGAGCCTGGATATTTTGTTTGAAGACGATCAGCTCCTGGTGGTAAACAAACCATCAGGCCTGCTATCGGTGCCTGGCCGGGCGGAGAACAACAAAGATTCCGTGCAAACCCGTGCCGAGGCTCTCTACCCCCAGGCGTTGATCGTTCACCGCCTGGATTGCGCCACATCCGGGGTCATGGTGCTCGCTAAAACCAAGGCAGCGCAACGAGAAATCAGCCGTCAATTTCAGGATAGGGAAACCCACAAAGAGTATCATGCCATCACCTATGGCCCCTGCACCCAACACCAGGGCGAAATGAATTTCCCCCTCATCACCGACTGGCCTAATCGCCCCAAACAGAAAATCTGCCACCAAGATGGCAAACCCTCTCTCACCCGCTTTCGCCTGCTCAACAAAGAAGGGCAGCGCAATCACCTGTTGCTCATCCCGGTAACCGGCCGCTCACACCAATTACGCGTGCACACCATGGCCTTGGGCATGCCCATTATCGGCGACCAGCTTTACGCCAGCCAGGACATCGCGGCCATGAGCCACCGTCTACTGCTACACGCTCAACTGTTGCAACTCAGTCATCCCACAACCGGTCAAAGCATGGAGTTCAGCGCGAAATTGCCCTTTTAGTGAATGCGCTGTACTGTATAGCTGTGATTAAGGGAAGCCATTATGACGCAAAAAGACTTGTTTATATTCGACGATCTGCCCCTGCAAAGTGTGGAGCTGATCGAGCTTGAGGACGGCGAAATCCTATGGGTGAGACACTTCTATTCGCCAGAAAAGTGCACTGAGCTGTTCGAAAATCTACAAAGCGACTTACCCTGGCGCCAGGACAACATAAAGGTGGCTGGGAAAGACCAACCAATACCCCGTCTGCAAGCCTGGTTTGGCGATCCTGGCTCCGCCTACACCTATTCTGGCCTAACCATGGAACCCACCCCCTGGACAGACACTCTGCTGGCCATCAAACAAGATATCGAAAGCTACGGTGATTGCCATTTTAACAGCCTGTTGGCCAATCTCTACCGCGACGAAAACGACAGCGTGGGCTGGCATGCGGATAACGAAAAAGAATTAGGCCAAAACCCCATAATTGCCTCTCTTTCATTAGGGGGTGCCAGAGACTTTCTGCTAAAGCACAAACAACACCCTGACAAAAAACTCAGCATCAGCCTAAACAGTGGGGACTTGTTAATTATGAAAGGCTCTATACAACACTTCTGGCTACATTCCGTGCCCAAAAGGCGCAAGGTTTGTGAGCCAAGAATCAATCTCACATTTAGAAAAATTATCTCGACAAAGAAATGAATTTCGGGTGCGTTTCAACGCATACACCTTTAAACTTCAACGCCATAAAAAAAGCACAACACACAAGGCAAAAACCACCCTATGAAGTATTTAAGGACTCATTGTTTACTGTTTGGCTTACTGGCTTGTTTGCTTGCCAAACCACTGCATGCTGAAGGATCAGAATCACTCGATGAGAAAGCCATTCTGGGTTGGATTGAGTGGGTATACCTTCAACCAAACGGCTTAAAATCCAAAGCAAAACTGGATACAGGTGCAAAGACCTCTTCGCTGCATGCGCGCAACATCCAACCCTTTGAAAAAGATGGCGAAGACTGGGTGCGCTTTCAGTTTTCCAGTAACCCACGCCTGAAAAAGCGCCTTTACGAACCGGGCAAATCCAAGAAAGTCGTTACGGTTGAGGCCCCCCTGGTACGCCACGCCCTTATCAAGCAGCACAAGAACAAAAGCACAGAACGGCCCGTAGTGTTAATCACCTTCTCCTTGGCAGACCAACAATATCAATCTGAATTCACCCTCACCGATCGAGGAAAATTTAACTACCCTATACTATTAGGGCGTAGCTTTTTGCGAGATGTGGCCATCGTTGATCCCGGCCACACGTTTCTTAAAACCCACTCCAAACTCAAGCTACAGGCCAGTAAAGAGGCCAATACCGATAGGGTTAGCCCTCCAGCAAAAGCCGACAAACAAGAAAAAACAGAAACCACTAAATGAAGAATCATAGAATCAACATCATAGCGTTGATATTGATCGCCATGGCATTGAGCCTGAGCTACTACAAGTACTCACGCCTGGGCATGCCATTGCTGCCTGCACAGCAAACCGAAGTTTGGACTGTTGAAGCGAAACTACGCTTCAAAGCCAACGGCGGACCTGCCAAAGCCGAATTCTACATTCCCAAAGACATACCCGGCTTTAGGAAATTGAACGAGGATTTCATCTCCAGCAACTATGGCCTCGCCACTGAAAATGGCGACCTCAA
>JBFKSL010000232.1:0-7036 GCA_041626995.1 Ketobacter sp.
AAGTGTTGCCAGCTACCGTGTAAGAAAGGCGCGAAAAATATGTGGTACCAATGAGCAGTCGAACGTGGAATGATCCCAAACCGGTTTAACTGACCATCCAAGGCCACATTAATAACATGCACCAATACTAGAACAGCAACCACAACCGCTACCGACTTTGTGTTTTCCCAGGCTTTCCTCACCTATCGACTACCAGGCTTTCCCGGTTGTATTGAAGCTTCCAGCTCCCTAATCTGCTGCGAAATGTCTTTCATTTTTTCATGGGTTCTTAAATCTATCTCAAGTTTTTTATCCATACTACGAACCAATGGAAAAATACTGTGTTCTATAGTGTTAGCAAGCACCGTAAGAATTTTATCTAATCCGGGTACTGGCTGATTCACCACTTCCACATTGGGTTTGTTTTTAGTGAGCGCGCTAGCCAGTCTTGCAATCTGCTTGTCCAAAAGAGCGTTTTTCTCTTCTTCAAATTCCGATCGACTCACTAATGCCTGATTGGCGCTATTACCCAACTGCTGAACACCATCGACCAAATCAACTAATTGTGCCACTACTCTAGTGCCGGTATTGGCATCGTCCCCGCCCATGGCTTTATTACGTTTGAAGTCTTTCTTAATTTGCTCCCAGCGCTGGGCTTGCTCCTGAGTCATATTGCCGCGGAGTTCAGCAAGTTTTAATAGATTATCTTCTGCTCCAGTGGTAAGCAATTGGGCCTCACCTTGATAATGATCCTCTATCAACTGCATCAACTCTTCTTGATTCATTACCGCTGACACTTTCTCTGTCATTTTATTCATATTACGGTAACTGCCTTGCAGCTTGAACGGTGGCTCCTCTCTATATTTATCGTTCTGCGCAGCTGATGCGATATATTGTTTATTGATCTTCAGTATCACATCCTGAATCACCATCATCTTTTTAAATACCTCGGTGATTTCATTGATTTCAGCACCGCTGTATTGGTGTTTAAGCTCAGTAGTAGCAATGCTTTTTCCTTTCGCCATATCTATAAGCTTGTAAACATCGCCCATATCACGCAAGGCTAACGGAGCCAAAGCGGAATTGGAGGTTAACGCATTTTCAATATAGCTAAGAGCAAACTGCTCATCCATTCCGCCCAAGATATCGCCTAAATTATAGATATCCGCACGGTTTGCTAACATATCAGGCACCTTGAAGGCTTCACCGGATTCGGTATAAGGATTACCCGCCATCACCACACAAAACTTTCTTCCACGCATATCGTAGGTTTTGGTTTTGCCCTTCCACACCCCTTCAATACGCCGAGTGCCATCACAAAGAGAAATAAATTTTTGCAAAAACTCCGGATTGGTATGCTGTATATCGTCTAAATACAGCATCACGTTATTGCCCATTTCCAATGCCAGGTTCAATTTATTCAACTCTTGTTTAGCAGTGGCGTTAGGCGCTTGCTCCGGATCAAGGGACAACACATCATGCCCTAAGGATGGGCAGTTGATTTTCATAAAAATCAGGCCCAAACGGTTTGCTACATATTCCATCAATGTGGTTTTACCGTAACCCGGAGGCGATATCATCATCAACAAGCCCATAAGATCAGTGCGCTTGTTTTCGCCCACGGTGCCCATTTGCTTCGCCAGGTTATCACCGATAATAGGGAGATAAGATTCGTTAATAAGACGGTTACGCACAAAAGAACTCAACGGGCGCGGCTTGAATTCCTGCAACCGCAATGCTTCCCTTTGTTCCGAAATAACCTGCTGCCGGGTTTCAAGATAACGATGATACGCCGGAATCACGTTTTGGACATGGTGCTCCAGCCGATGAAGAAATTCATCCAATGCAAAACTCAGCGTTCGATTGCTGATATTGCCATGCTCACCAATCAGGCCTTCTATTTTTAGCTCTAAATCCACTTCGGAGTGACGTCGACTAATTCTTTGGTCGCAATTGATAATGGCCAATGCTTCTGGAATATAGTGTCGCAAACCGTCCAAAGACTTATTATCAATCAAAGCCGTTAACCAAGCATGAGTTAAACTCCAGCGCTGGGCAGGCTGACCTTCCAATTTTGTCAGCGCCACTTGGTACCGCTTCCAACTGATCTCATCCAACGACCGCTTTAACTCATCTACCAGATTACTAGCGTATTTACTGGTTATAAATTCAACCTGATCACGACCAAGTTCTTCAACCAAATAATTAGCGGCTCGTTGAGTATCCAGCTGGGATACGGCAAGTGAGTGGCATGAGAAATAATCCGTTAAGGCGCTTTGAATATCTTCTGCCAGCAAATGGGCCGCTTTTGAATTAGAAAATACGGACTGCATCTGTAAAGCCGACTGGGCTCGCTCCGGCCAAGTTGTTGCAACATATTTATCTGCTTCGCTATCACTGGTCATCACATTGGCCCAGAACACCTGGGCTAAACCACGGCTAACAGGGTCATACTTAAGCAGATCCGCACTTTCTATTGCCGGTAACAACTTCTGAAGGATTAACGCCGCATCATTGTCATGAATGCCTTTTTCATAGCCCTCTTTATATTTAGGAGCGGCATAATCACGAACCAGCTTATGTAGCGTATCGCTATCTAGTAAAGCGTTTGCCAACACCTCTAAGCTTAGGCTTGCCTCACTCTGTTGAGCAGATCTCAAAATACAATAAGCCAGGTATTCAGATCGATAGACTTCTGGCGATTCAGATTGAAGCGCCATATCCCAGAACGCCTTTAGCCCTAACAATTGCTTGTTATCAATAGGCTCAAAATAGTTGGTACCCGTTAGATGAATATTCAACACGCCTTCCCGAGGAATAATGGTTAAATCCAACTCTTGGGTATTGACAGAAAATTTATGACGCGGCCCCAACTTAATAACATTGCCACCTTCTTCATAAATATCCGTTTTATCTCTTAACGATCGCAGCGCCTGATCCTGAATGGCTTTAAACTTGGCATCGATATCGTCGGCCTTTACCGCGCTATCCAGCGCTCTTAATTGCTCGGAAAGCTCACGAATTTTCATCACCAAAGCATCAGAGGCGAGATAGGTATTCAACTCATCCGCTTCCGTGAATTTTAAGGAACGTTTTTCGATACTGGACAGAATTCGCTGGGCGGCATCGGCAACATTCTGTGCTTTACGCTGCCGTTCATCCAACAATTTTTGCTTATGGCTTTCGAAGGATTCATACACCTCTTCGCGCTTGTCCATAATGTCAGCCAGGAACTGATCGAAATCACTAAACTGACTTTCCATTTCTTCCAGCTGAACCAAAAGGCGCGACAATTGTTCATCGCATTTTTCCGGGGTATTGGCCAAACCTAGAGCATTGGTAATGCTCTGGGAAAACAATTTAAATTGGGCACTGAATTGTGCCACGGCCTCTGATGAACCTAGATCCTTTTGTTTATGTTTAGCATTAGCCCTACTCTGGTTTAGGCGAGAATACACTTGCGATATGGCATCTATGATGCGCGTTCGCATGGTGGCATCCTGAACTTTCAGCGTGGCCATTAACTCAGAAAGAAGATCCAACCCCGCTGAAGTTTCTTCAATAATATCTATAACTGGTATTAATTCGGCGATAGTTCCGGCTTTATCTACCTGCTGATTTAAATTTTCAATTTTATCCAGATAGGGTTCCAGGGATTTATCATCCGACAGAAATTCCACCGTTTTTTCACTGAGGGAATCTTCATTATCCTGTAGCTTATTGCTCAACTGATCGATTCTGGCAACATCAATGTAACGGTGGTCGCGAATCGTGACCAGGTGCCCGCGTTGCCGTCTCAGCTGCGCCAATGCATTTACGAATTGTTCTGCCGTTTCCCAATTTTCAGGATGGAGGGACTCCAAAAGCTCTTGTTGAGCTTGTTCTGCTTCCGCCATAGTGCGGGCAGATTGCTTGCGAATGCTCTGTACTTTTTCAAATTCATCCACCACCAGTTCGGCTGTGGCAGCGATTTCTTTCAACAGCGTATCAATGCCATCGGATTGGGAGTCTTCTACCCAATAATGATCATCGAATATTTTTAATGTGGAACGATTCAATTCTTCATACAAACGCACCGATACCGACTGATTATCAATCATGCGACAGATAGTGTACAAATCCGATACGCCACGCACCAACTCTGCGTTTCCTATCCGGCCATAAAAAGACTGGCTGTTGGGCAACTTAGCGGCGTACTCCACGCTCTCATAAGGCGTTTTCCAGATTTGCATGGGGTGCACTCTGGTTGGCTCATCTTCAGCGGAAAAAATTACCAACTCGCCGTTTTCAGCTAACGCATAACCATGACCATATATGGGATTCTGCAGTTGCTTTTCAATTAGGTTATAGCCAAATAGGCCTACGACGCCATTTTCTGGCTCAAAAAACACAAACAGAACATCTTCACCGTTGGGTGCTCGGATTGCACGCTTAAAAGAAAGGCCGCTGGCCTCTCCATCAAAGGTTTTACACTCGCCACTTTGTAAGTAGTAGCCGCCAGGAAAAATGATTCCGTGATCTTCTGGCAGCTGTACACAAGACTGCCCTATCTCATCAACACGGATTACCGATTCTGTAATCGTGTTATAGATATAGTGACGCCAGTTTTCTTCACGATAAGGGCGAATTCTTAATAAAATTAAGCTTCCCACTGCCGCATAAGCGATCTGCGCATCATCCAGCGATTGCGTTTTGTCTTCAACTGGTTCGCGGAAGATACCTAAACCATCTTCGGTGTTATTTTCAATTTTGATGGTAATGTCACCACCAATGGTTTCCACAAAAACCGTATCTAAAATATTAACGTGAGGGTGACGGCCGTGAACCACGTCTTCTCGAGTTGTATACTCCCATTCAAAATCGTACGCTGGGGGTAGCTGGATATCGCGCTCACCACGATTGTCGATGTATTTTATGGTTTTCCCATCCGGAGATACCGACCAGCGAAAAACCCGAATATCCTCTAACCTTTCTCCTATTTGAAAACCAGCCAGCAGCTTTCCGCTCTTAACCGTTAACTCAACCAGTTTGGTGTGTTTGTAATAGCGATATAGCTCTTCGAAATCGTTAACAAAACTGGTTTCAGTCAGAAAGGTTCCGGCCATTTCCACCGGAACCATTTCATAACTGTCATCCTGAGCTTGCACTGAAAATAAGGCAAACACGTCTTTTACTTTGGTTTCTTTCTTTAAACCAATAAATACGTTGTAACCAAACAGAAGGTGTTCACCTACCTGCACCACATCTCTAGCAATACAGTTGTTTTCTGTACGTACTCTAACCCGACCAGCCACGCTCATTTCTGAGCTGCCAAACTCTTCAAGCCTTGCCTGGTTTAACGCCGTGGTTTTTTCGTTTAGAAGGTGGCCTTGTTCGATTAAACGCTTGCGAATAACGTCATAAGCCCCACCTTCAGCTACTGCGCTATCCACAATGGCATCTTCTGCTGCGACAGGTTGACCTTGCTGATCCATGATCACATCCTTTTTATTAAACGCGTTAAGGGATTACTCTTCCAAAGTTTCTTTCTTTCCTTCAATCACGCGGTTAATCAGAGCGGTAATGGTAGTGCTCTTATCGGCCAGGCCGTCCACAGCCTTACCGATGGACAAAGATTTAGCGAAATTATCAAAGAAGTGGTCTTCACCACCCACAATATCAATCTTCGCACGCTGCAGAGCAGTGGCCAGCACTTCGGCGTTCTCTTTCGCAATTTCTTTGCCTGCTTCAATAGAGGCCAGAGCTTCTTTCAATGCTGTTTCAAGTCCCATTCGATACTCTTCGTGAGATCGCGCATCTTCGCTCATGCTGTTCATGGCATTGAATTTATCAACCAAGCCATCGGCCTCAGCTTTGAATTGCTCTCGGGTTACTTCTGCATTCGCTAATCCAAGCTCTCGAGCAGCCTTAGCATCAGCATCACCCTGGGCAGAGGTGACATCTGCACCGGCTTTACCGGTTTCTAATAAGGCTGAAGCCTCCGCATCGCCTTTTGCCTTAATAACAGCAGCTTCTGCCAAACCTTCTTTCTCAAAAGCAATGGCTTTTGCTTCTTGTACGCGGGCATCTGCCAAGCCAGGAGCCGCTCGCTCCGCTTGCACACCTTCTGCCAGTTTTTTCTTGGCGTCGGCTTCTTTAGCAGAAGCTTCCAGGTTGGCCTGTGCCAAAGTGGTAATTTCCATGGCCTTGTGTTTTGCAGATAGCTCTTCAGCCTCCGCTGCCTTAACTTGTTTGACTTTTTCCTCTTCAGCATTGGCTTCAGCCGCCAACACTTGTGTTTGCTTGGCTCGATCCGCTTCGGAAACTTCACGCACTTCTTTAATACGCTCTTCCTCTATGGCAACGGTCTTATCCACTGCCACGCGCTCTCGAATCACATTGGCAATTTCTTTCTTCTCGATCTCAACGGCCTTTTCCGCTTCAATTCTTTGCAATTCAACTTCACGCTCACGGGAAACGATCTCCAGATCACGAGCACGGGTTACTTTTTCTACTTCAATGGCGACTGCACGCTGGCGGTTTTGCTCTGCAACTTCAATTTCACGCTGTTGATTTTCTTTCTGCACGGAAAGGTCTTGCTCCACTTGAATAGTAGCGCCTTCAGCTTTTTTGCGCTCTTCTTCTTGCACTCGCTTGGTTTCTGCCTCTTCACGTGCCCGTATTGTGGCAACTTCACGTTCCTGACGCGCTTCGGCATCTGCCTGTTGGCGCTCAAGCTCCAACATAGCCTCTATGGTTTCTACGTTCTTTTTCTTAATGGCCAATTCTTCGTCGCGCTCAAGAATATTGGTGCGTACGTTCTGCTCTGCCGTTAGCTCGGTGATTTTTTTGATACCTTCGGCATCAAGGATATTGCTGGGGTCCAGTGACGCTTTAGGAGTTTGTTCCAGATAATCAATGGCCACATCTTCTAAAACATAACCGTTGAGGTCATCGCCAATAACTTGAATGATTTTTTCTCTAAATTCGATACGATTTTCAAACAACTTAACGAAATCGATCTGCTTACCAACGGTTTTTAGCGATTCGGTGAATTTGGCGTTGAACAATTCATTTA
>JBFKSL010000233.1:0-6984 GCA_041626995.1 Ketobacter sp.
TCGAAATGCTGATGTTTTCCATTGCCCTTGCCGGGCGTATTAATGTGGAGCGAGCCCAGCGTGAGCAAGCGCAGGCAGAGGCTCTCTCTCTACAACGACATATTACTCAGGAACGGGAAACGACTATCCGCTTACAACAGCAGCTCCTGGATGTTGAAAAGCAAAACAAACTTGAATTGGCTGGCATGGTGGAAGAGAGAACGCGAGAGTTAGCTAAAACCATGAACGACCTACAAGAAGCTAACCAACAATTGGCAAAACAGTCGGTAACCGACAGCCTAACCGGCATTAAAAATCGTCGTTATTTTGATGAAACACTGGAAAGGGAGTTACGCCGAGCAGAACGAGAACACAAACCACTATCACTTATTTTGCTGGACATCGACCACTTCAAACGACTGAATGACAATTACGGACACCAGGCCGGCGACCAATGTCTGAAATTATTTGCCAATCAGTTGAAGCGCCTATTACCTCGTGCTTCTGATTTAGTCGCCCGCTATGGTGGAGAAGAGTTCGCGGTAATACTCCCTGACACCGACGCGGAGTCCGCAGCTTTGCTCGCTGAAAAACTTCGCCAAGCAGTAGAAGCGGAAAACATTCGCTACAACAATCAAACCATTTCCTTAACCACCAGCTTAGGCGTTACTACCTATGAAACCGGCACCAACCCAACCGCTACCCGCTTATTAAGCGCTGCAGATCACGCTCTATATCAAGCAAAAGAAAAAGGTCGTAATCGCTGGGTGGCGGCCAATGCAACGCAGTTTTTGAATAACAGTAACATCGCATAACCCAGCCGAAGCTCATCATGTTTTCAACCGATAACCGGTTTTGAAAATCCACCAAACCACCACCATGCACAACAACAAAAACAACAATGTCATACCCAGGCTAATGGCCACATTCACATCTGCCACACCATAAAAACTCCAGCGGAAACCGCTGATTAAATACACCACAGGATTAAACAAAGTTACCTTTTGCCAAAACTCCGGCAGCATATTGATGGAATAAAAACTGCCGCCAAGAAAGGCTAATGGCGTAATCACCATCAATGGAATAATTTGCAATTTTTCAAATCCATCAGCCCAAACACCAATGATAAAACCTAACATGCTAAAAGTAATTGAAGTTAAAACCAAAAAACCAATCATCCAAACAGGATGTAAGATTTCATAGTCCACAAAGAAGCGGGCCGTTACCAATATCAAAATACCCACCAGCACAGACTTGGTTGCCGCAGCCCCCACATATCCCAACACAATTTCAAAAAATGAAACTGGCGCCGACAGCACCTCATAAATGGTTCCAGAAAAACGCGGAAAGTAGATACCGAAAGAAGCATTGGAAATACTCTGGGTTAACAAGGTCATCATAATCAATCCAGGAATGATAAATGCCCCATAGGGAATGCCATCAATTTCTACCATCTTGGAACCAATGGCCGTACCAAAGACAATAAAATACAAAGAAGTAGAAAGCACCGGCGAAGCCACACTTTGCATTAAAGTACGCCAGGCTCTGGCCATTTCAAAAGTGTATATTGCGCGAACAGCGTATAAATTCATTATCCTTCCCTCACCAAGCTTACAAATATCTCTTCAAGAGAACTTTGGCTGGAATTTAGATCCGTGAAATCAATGCCCTGTTGATCGAGCTTTCTTAGCAAATCGGCTATACCAGTGTGCTCACTTTTTACATCAAAGGTATACACCAGCGACAAGCCATCTTCAGATAAACTTAACTCTTCTGAACGCAAAGCTTCGGGGAGGGCTTGCAACGGTTCTTGTAGCGATAACGTTAACTGTTTTTTGCCCAACTTCTGCATAAGTACATTTTTTTCTTCCACCAATACTATTTTGCCTTTGGAGATAACACCTACGCGGTCGGCCATTTCCTCAGCTTCTTCAATGTAATGGGTGGTTAAGATAATGGTTACTCCCGTTTGACGCAGCTCCCGCACCATATTCCACATGTCCCGGCGTAATTCCACATCAACACCCGCGGTGGGCTCATCCAAAAACAGGATACTGGGTTCGTGGGAAAGTGCCTTAGCAATCAATACCCGACGCTTCATCCCACCAGACAATTCCATAATGCGATTATCACGTTTATCCCAAAGGGAAAGGTCTTTTAGAATTTTTTCGATATAAGCATCATTACGCGGCTTACCGAACAAGCCCCGACTAAAGCGCACGGCCGCCCACACGCTCTCAAACGCATCGGTGGATAGCTCCTGGGGCACCAATCCGATTTTCGAACGGCTGGCGCGGTAATCCTTAATCACATCATGACCGTCAGCCATTACTGCGCCTTCACTGGGCATCACGATACCGCAAATAATACTGATTAATGTGGTTTTGCCCGCGCCATTTGGGCCGAGCAGTGCAAAGATTTCACCTTTTTGAATGTCCAGGTTGATATCGCTCAATGCCTGGAATCCGCCTTCATATATTTTCGATAAATTACGAACGGAAATGACCGGTTGCACAGAAGAATCCTTAACGATTTTAAGTTGTTGCAATAAAACCACAGCAGCGTAACAGAGTCATGACTGCTGCAACAGGGGCAAGAATGTCATTCCACTAAAGTCGAATCGTTTGCTACTCTAATAAACGATACCCTGGGGAAAAATATTGTATTTATGGACTGCTATGCCATCGGACCCTAATCAACCGGAAATTCGTGCTGTTGCGGATTTTTTAAGGAAATGTCTGCCCTTCGACCTGTTGGACGAAGAACTTCTCCAACAAACGGCTCGCCAGATCAAAATCACCTACTTTCGCCAAGGTAATAAAATCATTGCTCGTGAACAAGACTACGCCTTACGCATCGTGCGCAGTGGTGCTGTTGAAATTCGTTCAAACAACAATCAGTTAATGGATAAGCTTGGAGAAGGAGAAAGCTTTAATATTCATGGCCTGGATGTGGGTAACGAAGGAGTACAGGCCGTGATGATCGAAGATAGCCTGATCTACAGCCTGCCTCGCGTGCACTACGAAAACTTACGCGCTAGCATCCGTGACTTTGATCGCCATTTCCACAGTCAACGCAGTCGACGATTACGTCGAGCCGCCCGCTATGAGCCCAACACCAATATGATGATGTTGCCCATTCATAGTCTGATCTCGCGTAATCCGCTCACTCAAACCCTTAACGACACACTGCAACAAACTGCCCAGGCCATGGCAGAGCGCCGTGTATCTTCGGCATTAATTATTGACGATGACCATGAACTGTTGGGCATAATCACCGATCGCGATTTGCGAACCCGTGCCCTGGCCAAAGGGCTTGCCTTTGATACCCCCATCAGCCACATTATGACATCGCAAGTTGAGTCCATTGATATTCGCTCCAGCCTGTTTGATACCATTTTGCTGATGACTCAGCATGGCGTGCATCACTTACCGGTAACCGAACATGGCAAACTCATCGGCATCATCACCTCCTCTGATTTAATGCTGGCGCGCAGGGATGATCCCGTCTATTTGGTACAACACCTTTCTCGCCAAAAAAGCACCGAGAATATGCGTGCGGTTATCGACACTCTACCGAATCTCTTGGTTGAAGTGACCAAAGGCGGTATGCGCGCGAATCAGATCAGCCGCGTACTCACCGCCATTAGCGACACCGTCACTCAACGCTTGATTCAACAGTGTATAGAAAAGTACGGGCCTGCGCCGGTGCCATTCTGTTGGCTTGGTTTTGGTTCTCAAGCACGAGGGGAACAATTAATTGGTGCCGATCAGGATAATGGCCTGCTCATTGATAACACAGTTGATGACAACCAGCTACCCTGGTTTCAACAACTGGCCACGTTTGTGTGCGATGGCCTGGATCAATGCGGCTATCCCTATTGTAATGGCAAGGTGATGGCCACTACGGATGAATGGCGCCAACCCTTACAGGGTTGGCAAAAAACGGTGGAGAGCTGGACGCAAAGTCCCACTTCAGATGCCGTAATGCGCGTTTCAATATTTTTTGACCTGCGCTGTATTTATGGTGATAAAGCGCTTAGTGAGCAACTGCACTCTTTTATGTTAAACATCACACGCAGCAATACCATTTTTTTGGCAGCACTGGCAGAAAATGTACTCCAACAAACGCCTCCTCTAGGTATTTTTCGCCGATTTTTGGTGGAACGTAACGGTGAACACCGAGACACCTTTGACATAAAAAAGCGCGGGGTAATGCCCATTGTCGATTTAGTTCGAATTCACGCCCTGGCTAACGGTGTGAGCGCTGTTTCAACGCAAGAACGGCTACAACAACTGATGAGTGATAAAATCCTTACCATAAATGATGGCCGCAACCTGCAAGATGCCTATAACACTATTCAGCAACTGCGCGTACAAAACCAAGCTCAGCAAATTGCAGAGGGAAAAGCTGCCGACAATCATGTGAACCCCAATCAACTTACCGAATTACAACGCAAACATCTAAAAGACGCCTTTACCATTGTTCACGACTCCCAAGAAGCATTGCGCAACCGATTCCGGCAGGGCATGTAGCTCATGAATTACCTTTGGCTTCGCCTATTGCGCTGGTGGTGGCGGCCCAAAGCCAATCACCCCCTGCTAATGCGCAGACTGTCCGATCCAATCCACAATTTAAATTTTGTTTTAACCCGGTATTTGGCCGTAGATTTGGAAACCACTTCCCTCAACCCCAAACAAGGTGAAATCGCCAGCATTGGATGGGTGGTAATTGAAAATGGTGAGATTCAACTTGATGAAACTGGCTACTACCGAATCGTCTTGCAAAATGAAGTGGGCCAAAGCGCAGTATTTCATCAACTCACCGATACCGAATTAGCACAAGGACATACATTAGATATCGCACTCAAAGCGTTACTAGAAGTAGCCAAAAACAGCGTACTTGTTTTTCATAACGCCACCTTGGATTTGGGTTATTTAAACCAGTATTTAATCCGCGAGTGGGGCGCCCCACTGCTTATGCCCTATGTGGACACCATGGAATTCGAACGCAAAAAATTATTACGAGATCAAGAACACATTAAGCCCGGTGAATTGCGGTTATTTCAGTGTCGGGAACGATACGGACTACCGGCTGTGGAGTTGCATGATGCGCTGGGTGATGCATTGGCCACGGCAGAATTGTGGTTAGCGATTAACGCTAGAATCTAGAGTATATTTAGTACATCTGCACAAACCAAAAAGGACTTCATAATGATTTACTGGGGCGTTGATTCTTCGGCAGCAGCTCATCTTCCCGCACGTCGGTCACTTTATGATCGTGTAACGCAATGGCGCGGCCAAGCTCCCGCATTTTGGGGGCGTTACCTACGCGATTCTGCGGTGCAACACACCAATGCAACACCGCTCACTCAAACAGAAGTTAACTATATCCAGAGGCAAAGCCAAAATCAGTGTCGAATCTTATTGATTTATGTGAATGCAAGCCCAACAGATATGCGAACTCGCGGTAATAGTAACGGCCGTTGGCATGCAGAAAGAGCCCAAGAATTGGCAAACCAGGCTTTACCTAGCCCAGGGATGCACAATTGTATTTTTCTTGATATCGAACCCGGTTGGAGCCCGTCTGCCGAATGGCTACTGGGATGGTGGCAAGGTATGGAGCACGGTTCTTACTTTAGTGGCATCTATGGAAACTTTAGCCATCAAAACACTCCTTTATTAAACGCCTATTGCGCAGCATTACGCCATGAAGATGCAACTCATTTGGTAAAACGTCGCTACATTTGGGCATCGCAACCCAAGTACATACGTAACCGTGACTGTAGACGGCCAAATAGGCACGTTCTGAATAGAACCGATCTTGGTTACCCTGGATTACAATCACCTTATGGCCTTCCCACTTCCCATGATGGGCAAAGCTGCCCTCGTGGCAACCACCCGAACAATGAACAAACCGTTATCTGGCAATACTGGGGGAACTGTGTGCCGAGTAGGCCCGCGGGCTTATTCAATCAACATGTCAGAGGTGGTTTTTTTGATATGAACTTAGCCACACAAAATGGATACGATTGTCTTTGGCATCGCTAGCCACTACTGATCAATTTTAATTCCAATCCCTTGCGTTGCATTTTGGGCAATCCCTTAATCACCAAGCGATAGGAGTTATCGATCATGCGCTCTACTTCAGAATCCGGTAATTCACCATCCAGCTGCACTGTGTTCCAGTGTTTTTTATTCATATGGTAACCGGGTTTAACTTGCTCGAAAACGTAACGTAATTCAATGGCTTCTTCTGGATCACATTTTAGATTGATAAAAGACACCACACCGTTATTATCATTTTTCTCATGCCAAAGCAGAGCAAATACCTTGCCTAATACTTTATAGACTTCCACATCCGGACCGAAAGGATAATCTTTCATAGACTCCGGTTTATTGAGCAAATACCGGCGCAGCTTGTGCACATCCATACCCCCAATCAAACTCCTTTACGTTATCCTCTATTTATCTTCCTCAACATCGCGCTGCTTGCTGATATATTCTTCCAATTTATCGACTAATTGTTCAAGCAACGTTTTTGCTTCCTCACCTTGGTCATTATTCACCAATTGCTCTTGACGATCCAGCCTCTGCTGTTT
The DNA here is from genome assembly GCA_041626995.1 of Ketobacter sp. Classification (GTDB taxonomy): domain Bacteria; phylum Pseudomonadota; class Gammaproteobacteria; order Pseudomonadales; family Ketobacteraceae; genus Ketobacter. The sequence continues at coordinate 6,581 of JBFKSL010000233.1, forward strand.
TACTTGCTGAATTTGAGCCATTAAATTTTCCAATTCAGGATCACTATTTTCTCCATCTTCAGGCAACACATTACTCGGATCTGAAAAGGCCAATGCTAGCTTTTTTTCTTCCACTGAGTTACGCAATGTGAGATCGACCTGCTGAACACTTCCCACACTACCATTGCTGCGAATAAAAACACCGGTGGCACGAGCCATTCCTAACTCATTATTCAACGAATCCGCAATTCGAAACGGTGTTACGGTAGATTCCAGCCCAATGGCGGCAATTTCCAGATCGGCCAAACTCGTTAATTTATCTTCACCATCACTGGTTTTTTCATAAATACGTAACTGCTTAAAAACACTATCGCCGCTATCGATATATCCGTTACCATCCTCATCATATTGAGCCAGCTCAACAA
>JBFKSL010000234.1:0-6970 GCA_041626995.1 Ketobacter sp.
TAAAAGTTGTATGGATTACAACAAAGAACGTATTAAGCATTTATCTCCAGGCGAACTTACTACATACGCGGCCATGATGTTATTGCCTGGAGCGGCAAATAGTCTACTGGGTTTGGTTCCAGATAAAGCACTGGGCAATGTGGTGATTTCTCATGTGCCTGGGCCACGGCAGGATATGTATTGGCAGGGTGCCAAGCTCACGGGCTTGTATCCTGTTTCTTTAGTGGTGGACTCTGGTGCTCTTAATATCACCATTATCAGCCGACACGATTTTGTTGATTTTGGTTTGATCGCTTGCAGTAAAACTGTGCCAAGCATGCAGCGCTTGCTCAATTATTTGGAAGACTCATTGCAAGAATTAGAGCAACATTTAGGGTTAGCAACGGCTCAATCAGATTCTGAAGATAAAACTGAAAAGAATTTGGTTGAAAGTTGAACGCTGTAGTTGACTTGTTTGATACCTAAAACGGCGCGCATAGCTATACTTCAAAGTAATCAAAATAAGAGACAGCAGAGGGATTCAAATGATATTAGCTGCCGCCGATACTGCGTTCGATTACCATAGCTGGGCGAGTCAATTACCAGAAGACTTTTATCGTCAGCCGTCTAAAGTCCGCCCAATGTTTAATCCTGCTATGGCTTTTACCATGGGAGTTGACCTCGCCGTGCGTACGGGCTTGTCGTTAGTGATGGCTGCAGCAAGAGTTCCTTCTGGTTATGGTGATGCTAAATTAGCAGAAGTGTTGCGTCACGGTAGTGAGTTGAACGATTTGACTGATGATGAGTTGTTTCATCAACCGCGCAAGTTGTCTCAAGTTGATGTGCAGGCAGTGGAAAGGCCAAAGGGCGTTGAAGGTGGAATTTTCGAACGCTTGGAATGGCATTCCCTTTATCAGTCAAAAGCCGTGCCTGCACCTTCTAACAACGATCGTGTGGTGGCATGGTATTGGCGGCATGAACAAAAGCCAAGACCTACCATTGTATTGGTGCACGGTTTTCTAGCTCCTTGGTGGGAGGTGAATGAGTTCTACTTGGGTATTCGGTTTTTGTATAACTTAGGTTGCGATGTGGTGCTAAAAACTTTGCCCCACCATGGCCCTCGTTCGCGCTCTGCCAACCCGGTTAGCGGAATGGGGTTTTTCTCCGGCGGAGTGGAAGCCCTAAATCATTCTGTGGTGCAAAGCACTTATGATATTCGCACTCTAATGGATTTCTTACAGGCAAGCGGGGTAGAAAAGTTTGGTTTAAGTGGTGTTAGCCTTGGCGGGTATACTTCATCACTTATGGCTGGGCTGGATGATCGATTTGAATTTGTGATGCCGTTGATGCCGCTTATCAGCATTCCTGATGCAATGATGGAATGGAAACCGCTCGATCGCGTGGCGAAAACGATTATGCGTCGTTACAACGTCGCCATGCAAGAAGTGCGTAACACCATGGCGTTTCATAGCCCTTTGGCTCGACCAGCTCTTTTGCCATCTGAGCGGTTACAGATTATTGCTGGTATGGGAGATTGCTTGGCTTCCCCCAAGCATGCGGAAACCCTGCAACAACATTGGGGTAATTGTAGTCTGCACTGGCATGCTGGTGCCCACGCTCTACCTCGGCAGCAGGCTGCAACCAATTTGGTGAAACAAGCGTTTCTGGAACGGATCGGGTTTATCTAGATTGGCCCACTAGACAGAAGCCTTCGTTTTTTAGTCAGTGACACTTTTCCCCCAACCAGTATCATTCTGGCCGTTTCAAATAAAACGAAAAGGCCAACTATGCTGAATTTGCCTAGCCGCAAAACCCTACAACAGGCTGCATCCAATATTCGTGAACGGGTATTGCGTCCACACTCCATGATTACGGCGGGTAAAACCCCCTACACCGTGGTGCATGATAATGGCTTAATAAAGCTGCGCCATTACACCAGCTCTGAGTATCAGGTTAAGTACGCTGTGCCTCTGGTGATAGTACCGCCTCTTGCTGTGAATATGCTGATCTATGATTGGTTCCCCGATCGCAGTTTTGTGAAATATATGCTGCAACAGGGCTTTGATGTGTATTTGATCGATTGGGGTAAACCTGATCGCCGCCATGCCCACTATACTCTTAAAACTTATGTGTCTCGGTTTATGCCTGAGTTTTTGCAGAAGGTGCATGAGCACAGCGGCAAGGATGAACTCTCCTTACATGGATGGAGCATGGGCGGAGGCTTTGTGCTGTGTTATGAGGCGCTTACAAAAGATAAATCCATTCGCAACATCATTACTTTGGGTACCGCAGTGGATGGCCATGCCAATGGACAAGTGGGTAAACAGTATGCGGCATTAAACCGGGTAATGAAGAAGGTGGGTTTGAATATTCGTAATGTTCCGGCCCGATGGGCTTATGCGCCTGCTTGGATTAACGCCATTGGATTTAAATTGTCCGACCCGGTAAGCAGTGTCCAGGGCTATATCGAGCTGATCAAAAACCTGGATGATCGGGAGTTTGTAGCTCAAAACGCCAATCAAAGTGCTTTTATGGATAACCTTGAAGCCTATCCTGGTGGTGTGATTCGTGATTGGTTATACAATATTTGGTTGGAAAACGAGGCTTCTCGTGGCCAAATATTGTTAGGTCGGGATAAAATCTATTTTAAAGATATTACCGCGAATCTAATGTGCTGTGCCGGCACCAACGACATGCTGGCCAACGTTCATTGCTGTAAGCCATTGATAAATCAAGTAAGTAGCCCCGATAAAACCTATAAAGAGTTTGCTGGGGGGCACACCGGCATTGTCAGCGGCAGCAATGCCCCAGGCCAGATCTGGCCTGAAATAGCCCAGTGGCTCGCCGTCCGTTCTAAATAGCTATCACTCCGTAACAAAAACCACACTAAAAGCAGCTTACTTCTCCATTGAGTAGGCTGCTGCCATTACCTAAGCTGTCAATAGATTAAAAAATGAGCAGAGCTATAATTAATCAATAGTTACACTAAATAATGTTACATTGGTAACGTAAAAAAGCTTGTGCCCCTCCGGGTTTTTATATTACATTGTTCAATGTTACATACAATAATGATGTTGAGGACTACTCATGACAGCAGCGATTCTTCCTGTACGCCGCAATTTGCAGTTTTATTTGCCCAAAGAAAAGATTGATACCTGGAACGGTGCCGGTGCCCACTGGACCCAGTTCATGAACACTCTTTCTCTGTTCTTTCCTGCCGGTGAGCGTTTCTTTATCCAAAGCGTGCGTAACTACCGTAATGAAATTGTGGATGCTGAGTTGAAGAAAGCGGTATCCGCTTTTATTGGTCAGGAAGCGTTCCACACCCGTGAGCATGAAGAGTACAACGAAGCCATGGTGGAAGCGGGCATTCCCATTGATGAAATGGAAGCCTCTGTTATTAAGTTGCTCGACTTTATTCAAGAAGTTGCGCCCAAGCCTTTGCAACTGGCAGTGACGGTTGCTCTGGAGCACCTAACCGCTATGTTGGCCGATGTGGTACTGGCGGATGATCGTTTTATTAAAGATTCCGACCCCAACTTCACCGCTGTTTGGCAGTGGCATGCCATGGAAGAAACTGAGCATAAGGGTGTGGCCTATGATGTGTACGAAGCCACCGTGGGTAAAGGCCCGAAAGCCTATGCCATTCGTTCAGTTGCTTTTATTGGTGCTAACCTGATTTTCTGGAGTCTGTTCTATCGCTTCTACTGGCGTGTAGTGAAAAGCCGCAACGAACACAAAAATGTGAAAGGTTGGATGAAATCCTTCCGTTACCAATTCGGTAAGCGTGGTGTGTTCCCAACATTGCTTCCTGAGTGGCTATCTTTCTTTAAGCCAGGTTTCCATCCTTGGGATGTGGACAACAGCTATTACCTGGATGAAGCAGAAAGCCTGCTGAAAAAGGTGGATGAATTTGCCGCGCAAGCTAAGTTGAAAGTGGCTGCCTAACATTTTGTTAGTGGGAAAGGGTTGTCTTCTATTGAGGGCAGCCCTTTTTTCTTGCCTGAAATCTCTTAATTCTTTTCTCTTTCCATTCGTTCAATAATTCTTTCTAAACGGTCAGATAGCAGGCGAGAAGCCGCATTCTCCATGGCGCGGGCTAATTCTGCATGTACTGCCATTTCCGCTAATGGGCGTAGACGCCAAACCAGGTCTGCCAGCTTGGGGAATTCATCTTTAGGGGGGAGTTCTTCCGTTTCGTAGTTGGAAAGCACGTGGGTACCCACCAGCTTTACCAATTCGTTAGCAACACGCTCAACATTACCCCGTAGCATCCGCACAATATCCAGCAGATCTTCCAGGGGAATGCCGGTGGCCACCAGTTCTGAACCGGCTTTCAATGTGCGCATGCTGCGAACTTGAACCATATTGCCTTCTGGCTTCATTAAGTCCAACTCAGCGGCGCGTATCAATGCTTCTGGGGTTAAGCTTTTGCCAAACATTTTCAACAGTTTGGTCATAGGCACGAGCTGAGGCTCTTCATCAGTCCAAGGGCTGGTCAGCGCAGATTCCAAGCCCATTAAATGGCGCAGATCAATGCCGTTTTCCAAGGCGCTCACCAGCTCTTTGATGCTGGAAAGGGAATAGCCTCGGTCTAATAACCCGGAAATAACTCGCAAGCGGGCTAAGTGATTTTCGAAGTAATAGCCCTTGCGGCCCCGTAATTCTGGTGGCGGTAAAATACCGCGATCCTGATAGGCGCGGATATTGCGCACGGTGGTGTCTGCCGCTCTGGCCAGCTCATCAATGGTGTATTCTTTAGTTTGTGCGGGCTCGCTGACGCGCTTCGGTGGCGCGCTGAATCCAGGCACATGTTGAGCGATAAACGACAGCGTTTTCTGCGGCAGTTTCATGGCATTCCTTACATAAACTGTTTTGTTTTTAACCGAAAAAACGCGGCCATTATGCCACAAATTAACATTAGTGCCTTAATTCGAGTTGGCAGCAGCTCTCATATCACTCAAACGGACCACATTTTTTTCCATTTTTATGGTGCTTACCGTTACTTGCTGGCCGCTAAAGGCCGCAACCCCGGTAAGTTCATCAATGGTGTAGTCATCAGTAATGTCATTCACACTCACCCCCGGATTTGCCTGGGCTGTACTGAGTTGGGTGCCTGGCCTTTTGTGGCCCCAGCCGTGAGGAATGCAAATCACTGAAGGCATGATGGTATCGGTTACCTGAGCCGGAATTTCGATTTCTCCCACTCGGGTGCTAATGATGATCGGGTTGCCATCTTTTATGCCCAACCGCTTAGCATCGTCAGGATGTAATTGTGCAGTGCAGCGGATTTTGCCTTTTACCAGACGTTCGCTGTTATGCATCCAGGAGTTGTTGCTGCGTACATCGCGTCGGCCAATTAATAAGAAGGAATCCGGTGCGGGCTTCGCCTTGCTTTCCAAACGTTTTTGCAGGCGATTAATATCGTTCATAAACAGTTTGGGCACCAAATTAATCGATTTGCCGTGGTTGCCCAGTCGCTCAGGAAAGCAGGGTTTTAACGGTCCAAGGTCAATTCCGTGTGGGTTTTTAAGTAGCTTCTTAACGGATAAATTGTGTTTGGCATCACGGGTATGGCGGCTATAGGGGCTCACATCCAGCAAATTACTGATGCTGGAATTGGCGAAACGCTTATAGAGCATGGATGCCAATGCTTTTTGGGGTTTAGACAGTGCTACTGGTGCACTGCCGTAGGGGCCCATGCGCAAAATGAAATCCAGCATGCCTTCGGAGCCCAGCCGCTTCAGAACCTGATACATCACTTCGCCTGAGGCGCGCTTTAAAGGTGAGCGGGGCTGCATCCGGCGGGTAAGTTCTAAAAATATTTGTCAGTCGTGGCGGGTTTCCGGCATGGGTTTATACAGCGCAGGTGAATATTTGGCGGTATTGCGCACCGCCACCATATTCAATGCCAGGTCGTAATGGTCGTGCTCCAGCGGGCCGGTGGGAGGCAGAATAATATCGGCATGCTTGGTGGTTTCGTTAAGATAGAAATCAATGGAAACCATGAAATCCAGGCTATCCAGCGCCTTTTCCATCTTCTTGCCGTTAGGCAGGGATAACACAGGGTTACCGGCGGCGGTTACCAGGGCTTTGATCTGCCCTTTGCCTTGGGTGAGAATTTCATCCGCCAGGGTAGAGGATGGGTATTCACCACCAAATTCAGGCAGTTTGCGTACGCGGCTTCGGCGGCTGTTGAAGGTACCGGTTTGCCCGGCCAGGTTGGCCATGCCAGGTAAATCCACCGCAGGGCGGGTGAACATGACCCCGCCGGGTTCGTCCAAGTTGGCCGTGAGTGTGTTGATGAGTGTGATCAACCAATTGGTGAGAGCACCAAACTCTTGAGTAGAAGCACCCATGCGGCCATAAAAGCAGGCCCGTGGTGCTTTGGCGAAATCGATAGCCAGTTGGCGAATGTCTTTCGCTTTCATGCCCGTAGCGCGGGCTACTTTCTGTGGAGTAAAGCCAGCCACCATGTTTTTAACAATGTTTACGCCGCGCAGGTGATTGTTAAGGCGTCCAGTATTCACTAAGTCTTGTCGAAACAGAGTGTGAAGAATAGCCATTAGCAGCAGGGCGTCGCTGCCTGGACGAATAAAGTGATGCTGATCGGCGATGGCAGCGGTTTCCGTGTGGCGGGGATCAATTACCACCAATTTACCACCGCGCTTTTGTAAGCTCTTTACCCGGTTTTTAAAACCCGGTGCGGTCATTAAACTGCCGTTACTGGCCACAGGGTTAGCACCCAGGCACACCATAAAGTCAGTGCGATCTATATCGGGTATGGGCAATAACAACTGATTGCCAAACATTTTGAAAGCCACCAACATGGGGGCAAGCTGATCCACTGAGGTGGCGCTGTATCGGTTCTTCGTTTTCAATGCTGCTAGGAATGGCATGAAGGTGAGCATGGTGCCCAGGTTGTGAATATTGGGGTTGCCAAGGTAAACCCCTACGGAATTGGCACCGTGTTTTGCTTGAATATTGAGCA
>JBFKSL010000235.1:0-6957 GCA_041626995.1 Ketobacter sp.
CTGGAGCGGTTACAATGGGCGCTCTGATTCAATTCTCCAATCAATAAAGAAAGGCCACGATGTCCGTGACGCAAGAGCAGCTCTCGAAACACACCCCCATGATGCAGCAATTTTTGCGCATCAAAGCAGAACACCCCCATGAAATGGTTTTCTACCGCATGGGGGACTTTTATGAGCTGTTTTTTGAGGATGCGCAGAAAGCTGCCGACCTGCTGGACATCACCCTAACCCAGCGCGGCCAGTCGGCAGGCAAGCCAATCCCTATGGCTGGTGTACCCTATCACGCGGCAGAAAACTATCTTGCTCGCTTGGTGAAACTGGGTGTGTCCGTTGCCGTGGCCGAGCAGATTGGTGATCCAGCCGCCAGCAAGGGGCCAGTTGAACGAAAAGTCGTTCGTATCGTAACTCCGGGCACAGTGAGCGACGAAGCGTTGCTGGATGAACATCAGGATAATTTACTGTGTGCCATCTCCCAGCATCTGGATCGTTTTGGTATTGCGCATTTGGATATCAGCAGCGGCCGCTTTTTTGTTTCGGAAGTGGAAGGAGAAGCAGCCCTGCAAGCAGAATTGGGTAGGCTTAGCCCAGCGGAGATTTTGGTAGCGGAAGAAAGCCATAGCCAACGCCTTGTAAAAGACCGCAAAGGCGTACGCAGTCGTGCTGCCTGGGAATTTGATTTCGATTCAGCACAACGCGCCCTGGTGCAACAATTTAACACCCAGGACTTGGCAGGATTTGGTTGCGAAGGTATGAAAGTGGCCATTGCCGCTGCCGGGTGCCTGCTGCAATACGCCAAAGAAACCCAGCGTGCAGCCCTGCCCCACATTCGCGGACTGGCAGTGGAGACCCAAAATGATTGCGTAGTCTTGGATGCTGCCACCCGCCGCAACCTGGAGCTAACGGAAAACATACACGGTGATGACAAATTCACCCTAGCCTGGGTTTTAGACAAAACCAAAACCGCCATGGGCGGCCGCATGTTACGGCGGTGGCTGCATCGCCCCATTCGCGATAAGCAGGCATTAACCGCACGACAAGACAGCATAGCGGCGCTATTAGCCGATTATCAGTACGAACCTATACAGGCCATTCTTAAGCAGATCGGCGATATTGAGCGCATATTGGCCCGTGTGGCCCTGCGATCGGCTCGCCCCAGAGATTTATCACGCTTAAGAGACGCTCTGGTTGCCCTACCTCAACTACAAGAAGCGTTGAATGCCATTTCTTCGCCGGTGATTCAGCGCTATGGCCATGCTATAGGCACCTACCCAGAACTGGCTGACACCCTGAATCGAGCCATAATTGAAACCCCACCAGTATTGATTCGAGACGGTGGCGTCATTGCGGAAGGCTTTGATGAGGAACTCGATGAGCTACGGGGGATTAGCGAAAACGCTGGGCAATATCTACTAGAGTTGGAACAGCGGGAGCGGGAAACCACAGGGATATCCACTCTTAAGGTGGGCTACAACCGTGTGCATGGCTATTACATCGAAATCAGCAAAGCCCAGTCCGGCCAAGCACCAGAAGCCTATATTCGACGCCAGACTCTAAAAAATGCAGAGCGCTATATCACGCCAGAGCTAAAAACCTTTGAAGATAAAGCCTTAAGCGCCAAAAGCCGGGCGCTGGCCAGGGAAAAGGCGCTGTTTGAGCAACTGCTGGATACCTTGTCGGAATCTCTGTTTGAGCTGCAAAGCAGCTTTAATGCCGTGTCGGAACTGGACGTTTTGGCCTGCCTGGCAGAGCGAGCAGACACACTGGCCTTATCCCGTCCTACCCTGCAAAGCGAAACCGGCATTAAAATAGAAGCTGGCCGCCACTTGGTGGTGGAGCAGGTTCTGGACGAAGCCTTTATACCTAACGACCTGCACCTGGACAGTCATCGCCGCATGCTGGTAATCACCGGCCCCAACATGGGCGGTAAATCGACTTTTATGCGCCAAGTGGCTTTAATCGCCATTCTCGCTCACATTGGCAGTTTTGTGCCAGCCAGCAGCGCGCAGATCGGCTCTTTGGATCGCGTATTCACCCGTATTGGCTCATCTGATGACCTCGCCAGTGGTCGCTCCACCTTTATGGTGGAAATGACCGAAACCGCCAATATCTTGCACAACGCCACCCGCCAAAGCCTGGTGTTGATGGATGAGATCGGCCGCGGTACCAGCACCTTCGATGGCCTGTCCCTGGCCTGGGCCTGCGCCAATCACCTTGCGGTTAAAATTCAAGCACTCACCCTATTCGCCACCCACTATTTTGAGCTTACTCAGTTACCCGACCAGGTACCCAACGTAGTGAATGTGCACTTATCCGCCAAGGAACAAGGCGACACCATTCTGTTCCTACATAAGGTGATGGAAGGGCCTGCCAATCAAAGCTACGGGCTACAGGTAGCCAAGCTGGCTGGGGTGCCTTCAGGGGTCATCCAAAATGCCAAACGGAAACTGAACCAGCTGGAAAAGCAGGATTTAAACAACCAGATATTGGCTACTGCCAACCAACCCCTGCAGTCGGATCTGTTTGCAGAACCTGCCCCACCTCACCCGGCAGTGGAAACCCTAAACAAGCTTGACCCGGACTGTATTAATCCTCGCCAAGCCCTGGAGTTGATCTATAAGTTAAAGGAGATGACGGAAAAATCCTGATTCTGAGCAGCGCAAGTGGAGGTTGATTTACTGACCAGAATGATCAAAAACCGCTTGCATCAAAGTCACTTGCCTGGAAAGCCAGTAGGCAGTAGACTCCCCGGCGTTGATTTATTGTAGAGGGCGAGAATAGATGACCTTTGTTGTTACCGATAACTGCATCAAATGTAAATACACCGATTGCGTAGAAGTTTGTCCTGTAGACTGCTTTTATGAAGGCCCCAACTTTCTGGTAATTCACCCAGATGAGTGTATTGATTGCGCCCTGTGCGAACCAGAATGCCCTGCTAATGCCATTTATTCGGAAGACGAAACACCAGCCGATCAGCAACAATTTATTGAATTGAACGCAGAATTGGCGGAAGTATGGCCAAACATCACAGAGAAAAAAGACCCACTGCCAGACGCTGAAGACTGGGATGGTGTTGAAGGAAAAATCGAACACCTGGAGCGTTAACCGCTAAAAACTTCAGGCAAAAAAGAAGGGCGGTTTTTACGCCGCCCCACCTCGCTTTTCGGATATCCTTACCCAAAGCATCCTGCTTTACCGTCCATGACAGCCATCCTTGACCGTTTCCATTAAAGGCTTCCTGCCACAGAAGAAATAATACTTTATCTGGCCAATTTATTGAGGCTTTTCAGCCCCCCTCAAACAAACCCGATTGTAGAACAATAAGCATTTTACCCCTTACAATCAGCACATTAACCGCTACCCACCCTCAACTTGGTAGAGAAAAGCAGTTACACGTATTTTAACTATCTCACAGAAATGTAAGATATTTCCTACATAAGCACAGGGTGATATCTCAAAGCGCAAAAATGACGACTATTTATCAGGCAATAAGGGAATTACAACAAGACTTTACAAAAAGTAACGAGTAAGTGTCGAAACAGGTGTTATAAATAAGTGTATAGATTAACAAGTTTCGTCGGCGAACCTACTTGGCAAGCCAACAAAGAAGGGCGGGGTTAAACCCGCCCACCTCGCTTTAATCTAATCCCTGATTCAGCCCAATCCATGGCCACTCCAATACTCACATCCTTGAGGCTAAATCCATTATCTGTTCCATTCGCACTGAGCACCTGATGGGAGAATCCATTCCCTTGCGCTTCCTGCGCCAATCATCCTCTCCTTAACACTTCCCTATTGCCTTGGTGAGCTACCGTGCTCACTCCATGCTATCCATCAGGCGGGTGTTTGATATCCTTTAAACACAATAGGAATTCTATACCTGTTACGGTATCCCTCAAGGTTGCTTTCGGGATCATGCTGGCTTAAAGCCAAAACCCAAAAAATATTTTTTCTTATATTTCAAGTATATACAAAACCTGCAACGTTAAATCCTCCAGCTCAGAGGTCAAACCGCGCACACAACTGTGAGACATCTCCTACACCACCGCGACCATATAGCCCACAAACGAAAAACGCGCCCAGTGGGCGCGCTTATCTTATCCTGTGCTGATGGTTCGGCTAATTAACTACCAAATATGGATTCCCCGGTTAAGCCTTGCTTCTCCAACAGGTCTCGCAGGCGCTTCAGAGCTTCTACCTGTATTTGGCGCACTCTCTCACGGGTTAGGCCAATTTCCAGTCCCACTTCTTCCAAAGTACTCATTTCATAGCCTCGCAAACCAAATCGACGGGCAATTACCTCACGCTGCTTGGTTGGCAGCTGATCCAGCCAGTAATCAATGCTGTAGCGCAAATCTGCGTCTTGTAGCAGCTCAGCAGGATCAGACACTTTGGTATCGGCAATGGTATCCAACAGGGATTTGTCGGAATCATGGGCCATGGGGGTATCTACGGAAGAAACACGCTCGTTTAGGCCAAGCATGCGTTTTACATCTTCCAGGGGTTTATCCAACAGTTCTGCGATTTCTTCGGGGCTAGGTTCGTGATCAAGCTTTTGCGTTAGCTCACGCGCCGCACGCAGATAGATATTCAGCTCTTTCACCACATGAATAGGCAAACGAATGGTGCGGGTTTGATTCATGATTGCCCGCTCGATGGTTTGACGAATCCACCAGGTAGCATAGGTAGAAAAACGGAAACCACGCTCAGGATCGAATTTTTCCACCGCCCGAATCAGCCCAAGGTTACCCTCTTCGATCAGGTCTAACAGGGTAAGGCCGCGATTCACGTAGCGACGAGCGATTTTTACCACTAAGCGCAGGTTACTTTCGATCATGCGCTTACGAGCATCTTCATGACCGCGCAAGGCTCGCCGCGCGTAGTAAACCTCTTCTTCGGGTGTTAAAAGTGGCGAGAAGCCAATTTCGTTTAAGTAAAGTTGCGTTGCATCCAGGGTTTTCTGCATACCTGGCTGCGCAACAAATGAATCATCATCGCTGTCTTCCACGCCACTGCGTTTGTCTCGCAACTCTGCGGCACGTTCCTCAAAGGCATCCTCTAGATCGCTGTCTTCATAGAGATCGACATCTTCTTGTTCTTCCCTTTCTGCTTGAATCATGACATATCTTCCCGCGCTGTAATATTTTTATCACCGCCTCTCGAGCGGCCCCATTATTATGTATTAAGACCTGCGCACCTTACCGGCTGTCCCACTCAGCGCCGTGGTAAGTACTGCAAAGGGTTTACTGGCTTGCCATTGCGACGAATCTCAAAGTGCAATTTATCGCGGTTGGCCCCCGTAGAACCTATTTCGGCAATTTTCTGCCCAGCTTTAGCACTTTGCCCTTCTTTCAAGAGCAACTTGCTGTTATGAGCGTAAGCACTCAGATAGGTTTCGTTGTGCTTAATGATGATGAGGTTTCCATAGCCAACAAGCCCTGTCCCGCTATAAACCACCTTACCATCGGCTGCCGCATAGACCGGTTCACCACGTCGTCCAGCAAGATCGATTCCTTTATTAACATTCCCCTGCAAGGAGAATTTCTCAATTACAGAACCTTTTACTGGCCAACTCCAAGACATATCTACCTTGTTATGTCTTTGATTTGCAACTTTTTCTTGGACCGGTTTGATCTTGGTTGGCGGTTTTTTATAACGACTTGTTTGGTTTGTGTTTCTGCTGGATGAAGGTTTCTTGTACGTTGGTGTGGTTTTTTGAGGTGCTTTTCCCAGGTGAATTTCCTGGCCGGGATAAATATCGTAAGGGGCAGAAATGCCGTTATTTTGAGCTAATTCATGGTGGTTTCGATTGTATCGCCAGGCGATAGAATACAGCGTTTCACCTGATTTAACTTTGTGAACCCCTTGTGTGACGGGGGTTGGAGAGCGGTAGACGTTCCTGATGGGTTCATAACGTGAAGGACCACAGGCGCACAAAGCAAACACACTCAGCGAAAGTACGATCAGCTTTATAACGGCATGCACCGGCTCTGACACGAATAAACTCCTGCTATTTATATGAGTCTCAGACTATAAAATCACCTAAATGATTTTAGAATCAAAAATCATAACCCTCTTAGGCTTATTACAAGATAATCTAACTGTTTTTTGATGAATTTCACACAAACAGATCACTTTTTAATCAATTTTCTGCTTATTGCATTTTGCCTGAGGAGGACTTTTGCGCCGCCACAAGCTCCATAGCCAGCACAATTACCACTGCGAATGCCATCAAAGCCAGACTGAATAACAACTGTGGGTCTTGCCCAGTCATTGTGAAAAATTGCTCTGGAGTTACATTGACCTGCTGCAAGGGAACTTGTTCACCGTGGGAGTTGATTCGTGTGCTGATGGTCTGCTTCCACGGCCAAATTTTATTGAGCGACCCCAACATAAAGCCAGTTAACAATGCCAAGGTGGGGTTGAGATAATGATGCAGCAACCAGGAAAGAAAGCGAGTAAACAACAAAATACCCACTGCACACCCTGCGGCAAAGATCCCTAAGTTAATCACATCCAATGATTTTACCGCACCAATAATATGCACATACATGCCCATTAGCAGCAAAATAAAGCTGCCAGAGATGCCGGGCAGCACCATGGCACAAATAGCAATGCAGCCTGCCAGAAACACATTTAGGGGGTTAAAAGGAATTTCGCTGGGTGATACGCTGGTGATGCCGTAGGCTAGCCCCGCTCCCAACACCAGAGTCAGCACTGAAGAGAGCCGCCAACCTTTGATCTGCCTGGCCACATGCACAGCAGATATTAAAATCAAGCCAAAGAAGAATGACCAAAGCAAAACGGGGTGGTTCTGTAATAGATGGGAAATGAGTTTTGACAGGGTAAACACGCTGGTGAGAATACCCAACATCAGCGCCAGCAGGAAATTACCATTGATGGATTTCCAGGCCGCTGCGATACCCTGCTTAAACAGGACAGAAACGGTTTTAGGCCCAA
>JBFKSL010000236.1:0-6946 GCA_041626995.1 Ketobacter sp.
ACGTTGCCAAGTATGCAGCGTTTATTGAATTATCTGGACGATGCTTTATTGGAGTTGGAAGAGTTGTTGGGTGTGCCTTCTCATGCCCACAGAAAGCCCAAAAAGGAAAAGACGTCCCAGGAAAACATGCCAAATTAAAGATCAGTTGTACACTAAAACCTTTAAGGTTTATTTGTTAAGTGTTTGATTGTTATTGGGCTTTATATGTGAGTGTATGGGCCTTTTGGTTATTCTGTTTAATTGCTTGCACTTCTGGATTGCCTCAATTACAGTTTACAAATGTACACTGTAATTGAGGCAGCATGATGAACACAACCGTACATGAGCAGGAAGCCGATTTTCACGCTCAGTCTCACAAATACAAAAAGCAGCGTGGTCATTCACCCATTCATTGGATTTTAGGGCTGATGACGCTGGTGCTGCGCTCTGGCAGCGAGCTAACCAAAGTGGTGGGTGAAATACACCATACCGCATCGGAATCGCCTTGGCCCTGGGATAAAAACCATCAGCCTAACGTGGCTCATGCACCCAAACCTTATCTTTGGATCAAGCTGCTGTTAGAGCATGCTGCCAATAATATCCACCGCGCTGTTGATCATCTTCCCGGCGTCGCTTTTCCGCAACCGCTGCATCGTGTGCGCAGTGCGATGAATGGTGTGATGGGGGATAAGCTTCATGATTGGGATCACCCTCTGACCCAAAATATGGAAGTGGTGAATGAGCATGGTCATCGTGAATGTTTAACCCGCTTAGCAGATAGCCAGCCTAAAGGCTTGGTGGTGTTTCTTCATGGCTTGTGTTTGAGCGAATATGAGTGGCAAGGCCCGGCTCACCAGGCCTTGGTGGAAGAGCTGCGTCAGGACGGGTTTGCTATCGCCTGGTTACGTTACAACACCGG
Source organism: Ketobacter sp. (assembly GCA_041626995.1). Taxonomy (GTDB): domain Bacteria; phylum Pseudomonadota; class Gammaproteobacteria; order Pseudomonadales; family Ketobacteraceae; genus Ketobacter. Next base: position 899 of record JBFKSL010000236.1, read on the forward strand.
TTTGCCCATATGGGAAAACGGCATTCAATTAACCCACCTTATGGAAGAGTATTGGCAGCAAGCCAATACAGAGAACAAAACCATTCGCTTGATCGGCCATAGTATGGGTGGCTTGGTGATGCGTAGCGCAACCCATCATGCTCGCAATGTGTATGGCCACAATTGGGCGGATGCGGTAACCCATTCAGCCTACATTGCCACGCCACACCATGGTGCGCCTTTAGAAAAAATAGGGGATATGGCCAATAAGCTGTTAGGTAACACCCCCTACACCAAGCCCTTAATGGCTTTAGGCAATATTCGAAGTCGGGGCATTCGCAGTCTGCGTCATAGCAATATCACTAAGCCGGATCATCCTAAAGAGCATCAGCCTGTAGTGCCGTTGAATGAATCCTGCCATCATTTTCTGATAGGAGCATTGATTAGCCAGGATGCCAGCAACATGGTTGTGGGCGATGGTTTGGTGACGGAGAAGAGCGCCATGGGTGGGCCTCATTTTCCTGAGCAGCACCCAAAAGTTGAACGGCTGATGATTGATGAAGTGGGGCACATTCGAATGCTGCAAGATGAGCGCATTTATGCTGCTTTGAGGCAGTGGTTTGAGGCCAGCCAGTAAACATTAGCGCTGTCGCAAGCTGACAAATTATGTCACATCGGTTGGTGCGGGGGGGCTCCTTCATATAACCGCAGCGTTTAAGCTTCAAAGCTTGTTATTCATTCAGTTATTTAGAGCATTTCTCTTGGCTGAATTTTCTTCCCACATATGAATGGTTTATCTGGATTTGAGTGCATGGTCACGATTGTTGTGTGATGAGGTTCAAAAAATGGCACTCTGCTTGCAATACAGTACATGCACTTAATGTGCTGCGATATTTATATCGAGAAGGAGAACGGCGACTATTCCTTCGTGTATGGTTGGCTGCTTTGGCAGTTAGCCTCTCCACGAAACGGCAAAACCGCAGGAATGTGGTGACGCAAAACCAGTGCCCGGCATCAGCGCTTCTTGCGCTCGAAAGGGTCGAACGGTTACCGAATGGAGCAGATCTTTGGCCCAGCCCATTTTTCCGCTCATGCGCCGATTTGTAAATCAAACCTGAGCGGAGGTTCGTATGAACACCCCTACTGCAAGATCCCCTTGGGGAATCAGGCACCTATTGCTTTGCCTGATGCCCTCCTTAGCTATCTCTCACGCCAATGCCGAGGCCTTGCTCAATCCCAACCAGTTAACGGGCACGGTGCGCTTCACCAATACCAACCCATTGATTCAGCAAGAGCTTTCTGAACGCGGGCTGGGGGTTGCCTATATGCGTGCTGACAGTATCGGTCTAACACCGGTGTTGAACAACAATATGAGCCTGCACTTGAGTGGTGGCAGCCAGTTCGACTACCAAATGACGGTGGAATCTTCTAGCAGTGGAATCCAATATGGTGTGAGCGCCGACCTTAGGTTGGATAGCCGTATGGAGCGCTACCTGGTGGATGCGCAAACATCCGCACCAGTGTTTCCTGAGCCTGCTGCTGATGCCTCGGCGGATATCGATCAATGTGCTGCCATGGTGGATGTGCGCTTTGTGGATACCAATGGTTCACCGGTGAAGGTGAGTGGTGGTTATATGCACGCTTGGAGGATGGTGGACAACTATTCACGGCTTCAGGCCCAGGATTTTGCCATTCCCAATGGCAGCAGTCAGGACAGGCTGATGATTGAGGGCGATGGCAGTGACTACCGCATGGATATCGTGTTTGATTTTGGTGACGATTTTTATGTGGATAAAGTGCGTAACCTTTGTCAGCGAAGTTTTACGGCTCAATGTGATGAGGTGATTCCCGTTGATTGTGTGGTTGATGGCGGCCCCATTGAGTACGGTAATATTGTGGGCAGTGTTGGTGTTGTTGGTGAGCAGGTGGTGGATCAAAACCATCTGACCTTGATGGAAGCCACTCTCGGCCCACTGCGCAATCAGCGCTATGATCACGTGGCTGGTGCTGGTGAATTTAATCTACAAAACTTGGTGCCCAGTAACATCGTTGATCCCGCTGAAGGTTATATCGTTTACGGCCAAATGGGGGTGGGGTCTGGCTACGACTATCAATACCTAAGAACAGCGTTTCTTTACGGCAACAATGGTCGGGTAATGGTTAACCCAGGTGAAACCACTGATTTGGGCGACACCTTTGTATTAAAGCCGGGGTTTGTGATTGGCAATATTGAATTGATGGGGCCAGACACTAGCAGTAGTGCATTGGCGTATATTTATCGTGATGCCGATACCGACAGCAACGGCGATGGCATTCCCAATAACGTGTATCTATCTTCCAGCCACGTGAATGCATTTGGTATTGGGCAAAAAGCAGATGGTGCTCAATATAATAACGGTGGTGCCTATACCCGTACTGGCTTTGGTGGCGCATTCGATTCTAGCAATGGTGCTTTCACGGGAGATTATCGATTGGTACTCGGCGGGCTGAAAGGTGAAGCTTCCATCTGGGCCATGAACGATTTGGTGTTGCGGTTTGAAAATGTGGGTCAGCGCACCAGTGAAGATCCTTTTCACAGTGCCTATATGAGCGTTCATAACAACGAAGTTATTTATCGTCAGATTAATCCAGGAGAAACTCAGCAACTGGATTACCACTACTGCTTCAATGATATACAGCTAACCTACCGCTCATTGTCTGGTACCTTTTATAACCCTCGTTTGCGCGCCAATGGCCAATTCCAGGGTGAAGATTATCGGGGCCAGCCAGTTGATTATCGCACCTCCGTTACCTATGCCCGAGGCTTGCCTTTAAACCAGGCTGCGGCAGCCAGCACCGGCATGGTGTTGCTAACGTTACCGCAAGGGCAATACGATATATCTCCAGAAGTTACCGCCATCAACCCCGATGGTAGTTTAACCAACACAGAGCTGCCCGCCCTTAGCTTGGAATTAGGTTGTGGCCAGGTGATCAAAGCGTCTACCGAAGTGCAAGTCAGTATTAATGATCTACCACAACAAACCGATAGTGCCAGCATCACCATCAGTGGCACCATCAACGCCAATGCACCGGTCAGCACCATTGATTATGTGCATAATGATCGCAGCCCTGTGAATATTTGTTCCAATGGCGATTGTGCTGCAACCGGTGAATACAGCGCCAATGTGACTCTTGATCAAGGCCAAAATCAGATTACCGTAACGGCAAATACCGGCGACGGTTCGCAAGCATCGGTGAGTTTTCAAATTGAATACCAAGAACAAGAGCCGGTTAAACCATTAACCCTGTCGAAGTGCGCTGATCAAAACGTAGTGGCTGCTAACGGTGCCAGTGCAACAGTTAGCTTCAACCCCATGGCCAGTGGTGGTTGCTCATCCGCCAGCGTAAATTGCGATAGCGAATCAGGTTCATTGTTCACCATTGGTAATCACAAGGTGACCTGTCAGGCCAGTGATGATTGTGGCGATACAGCTCAATGTAGCTTTGCCATTAACGTGGTGGCACCAGAGGTGGATGAGCCCGATGCTAGCTGTGATCGTGAAGAAAACGTGCGCATGGAACACAGCATAGGGGAAACTCTGTTGTGGCCACCTAATCATAAGTTGGTGGATGTTGAGCACAGTGTGGCATTAAAGTCCGATTGTGATCAGCTAAGCGAAGAGCTTAGCCAGTGGCAGACCGGCGTGGAAGTGTGGAGTAACGAGCCGGAAGCCGGAGAAGAGGATACCGGTAACAACGGAACCGATAACTTTGCCCCTGATGCTAAACAAGCGGATGACGTATTACGCCTGCGCGCTGAGCGGCGAGGCAGTGGCGATGGACGAGTCTACTTGATCATCGGATACGGCGAATACCAACAGCAACGCTATGTCACCAGTTGCAAGGTGGTCACCGTTCCTCATAGCAATCAGTCCGCCAGCATTAATAGTGTGTCGCATATGGCCAGTGCAGCGAAGTATTACTGCGAGCAGAACAATGGCGCTGCCCCGGAAGGCTACTATCAGCATGGCCTAAGCGCCGAGATAGGCCCTAAGCAATAACATGGCACGGCATATGAACTCGATGAATTTAGAAAGGTTACCGAATATGAAAAATGCAATTAAATACTCATGCTTCAGCGCCTTGTTATTTCTTACTGCTTGCGGTGGTGGCGGTTCCGGTAGCAGTAGTAGTGGCTCTGAGGATACTCAGAATACAAACACCACCACGGCGAGAGCAACCCTTACCACCATTAATATTGAGGTGAGGGTGAGCACGGCTGGCGGCGGCATAGATCAAGAGCAGGTTACTTTAGACTCCGTATCCAGTGTGGTTTTATCTTGGGTGCCACCGGCCACCAATGCGTTCGGCGAGCCGTTGGACGCTTCCGATATCAGTGGTTATGAAGTCTATTATTCTTCGCAAGACGCTCTTAATAACGATGGTGAAATTCTTTATGTAGATATGGGCACTACCACGGAGGTCACCATTAATGCCTTGTCTGCGGGCACCTATCAATTTGCAATTGCTGCTATTGAAAGCGGAACTTGATATATTAAGACGCTTGGAATCGTTTTGTTCCATTAAATGGCGAACCAACTGGTTCGCCATTTTTATAACTAATAAGAAATTCGCCCTATAAATGAAGTTTCCCCAATGAATAAAGTGTCCATTTTGGTCGACGTGCAAAACGTTTACTACACCACTCGCCAAGCCTATAAGCGCAATTTTGATTACAATAAGTTTTGGTCGAAAGTAACCTGTGATCGGCAGGTGGTTAACGCTTTTGCCTATGCGATTGATCGGGGCGATCAAAAACAGAAAGAGTTTCAAAACATCCTGCGTGCTATTGGCTTTGAAGTAAAACTTAAGCCCTTTATTCAGCGATCTGATGGTTCCGCAAAAGGGGATTGGGATGTGGGGATTACTATCGATGCGTTGGAGTGCGCAGATAATGCGGATGTGATTGTGCTTGTGTCTGGTGATGGGGATTTTGATTTGTTAGCGGATAAGCTACGCAATACTTATAATAAACGAGTGGAAGTCTATGGCGTTGAGTCGTTAACCGCCAATTCACTGATTCAGTCGGCAACTCAATTTATTCCCATAGAACAAGATCTCTTACTCTGAAAAGTTTGCTCCATTGATTTCTTCTGCCTGTAACTGCATTCTATCTATTGGCTGTTTGGCCAGGTGAGTACAGCATTAAAGGGTTCGTTGTTACCAAAAGTGCTGTAATCCCCTTGCGGGTAAACCTTGAGATAAATCCAAGCCTCACAAGAGTTCGTTAGCCGATCCATATCTATCTCATACCGGTCCGAAGAGGATATTTCCATTAGAAGCTGGTTTATTGCATTCGCAGTTTGACTGTTTATCGTGGCTGAATCTTTTGTCAGTTCCGTGAGCCTGCATTCTAATGAAAGTTCAGGCTGATCTTTTGGTGCGTCGTTCGAAATGGGCACAAAATAGCCCCGTTCAAATCGCTCGGCCCCGTTTGCACCACCTGCTTGGTTGAAGTAGGTGGCGCCCTGGTCATTCAAAATAATGACGCCGGTTTGTTCCAAATTGAATAAACATAAATTCATTTTTATTCGGGCCAACCGCCGTTTTGCAAAACAACTCGATAGCCGTCGAGGTCCTCAAACGTTTTACCTTTTACATCCCAATAGGGGTTAAAGGATTCAACCGGCTTAAAACCTGCTGACAGCATATGGTGGCAGGCTTGATTCCACTCTTCTTTATCTTCAATGTAAAACACAAGCAGGTTGTCTTTAGTGGGGGCTTTGCCTGCGCTTTCGTGGTTACATTGCGTAAATTCAAGGTGGTAGCCGTGCGGTTGAAAACCAATAATCTCACCGCTGAAACCATCGTGGTCGCTAAAAGAGCCAATTGCTTCAAAGCCTAAACCCTCAAGATACATTTTTGTAATTTCTTTGAGGTTATCAGTGGGCCTTGCGATGCGTATAATTGAGTTTTTATTCATGTCTATATCAGCTTTATTGTTGTATTCGTTTTATTTGATCAAGTAAAACTCTGATTCAGGTTGCCCATTCAAAAAGGAAGCCAGCTGGTCGAGCGATCCTTGTTCCT
>JBFKSL010000237.1:0-6933 GCA_041626995.1 Ketobacter sp.
GCACGATGCCAGTAGAAAGTTCAGGCCGAACTTCTCTTACGCTGATATATTTTTTATTTAGAATCAGATAGGCTAAGTTTGCGATGCTGTCACCATTATAAGGCAGCACACCCGTTAAAAGCTGATAGAGCGTAACACCCAAGCTATAAATATCACTGGCACCCGTAACCTTACTGCCTTTTAGTTGCTCAGGAGACATATACACAGGGCTGCCCAGCATATCTCCTGTTTTGGTTTTAGAATCATCAACAATTCTGGCAATACCAAAATCCGCCACTTTCACTTGGCCTGTATCTGCATCATATAAAATATTGGCGGGTTTAATATCGCGATGAACAATATTTTGAGCGTGGGCATAACTTAAGGCATCGGCAACGCTGGCGACAATCTCATACACTTCTTGCACCGACAGCAATTGCGTTTGTGATACGCAGCGATCCAACGACACCCCTTCTACATAATCCATGGCAATAAAGGCAAGGTCATCCTCTTCACCCACATCATAAACAGTAACAATATTGGGATGATTCAATCTACCGGCCGCTTCTGCTTCACGGAAAAATCGTTGTTTAATTTGTTGTAACTGGCCATTGTCAAATTCACGATAGCTTAAAGTTTTTATCGCCACCCTTCGTGATATTTTTGGATCAAGACCCAGGTAAACCACACCCATGGCACCACGACCAAGCTCTCGTTCAATCTCATAACGCCCTAATATGGGATTACTGAATTCCTGAGCTGGCATCACCAAGCTATGGGTTGCGGAAAAATCTGTAGCCGAAGAGCTCGGCTGCTGCAACTTGCGCAATGCCAACGCGCGCTTTTGGGCATCCTTATACTTTGGTTTGCGCTGTAGAATCACATCATAGGTATCCGCTGCCTGCTGATAGGATCGCTTTCGCTCTTGCTGAACAGCTATGTCATAAAACAGGCTTAATACACTTTCTGTGGTTTTACAGTCGGCCAAGGTATTTAACGACTGATCCAAATTGCCTTGCTGATAACAAAGTTGTGCCAACTCAAAGGAACGATTATGAAATCCCCATTGCCAGCGTAATTGTTGATGGCGCTTATATTTCCACAACATCATAAACAGAGATGCGGGTACAAACCATTGCGCCAATAAAGGCAGGGGTAAAATCTGATGGAAACTAAGCTGCCAGGCAATTTGCGCAATAGCCATAGTGCCGGCAATAAACATCATCAACATAAATGCCATGGATAAACGCAACAAAGGTTGTAACCCTAGCAAATACACTGTGAGCAAAATGATCAAACTGCTCTGGCATATATTCACCCAGAACGGCTGATAAAAATACTGCTGTGTTTGCAAGGCTAAAAAGGTAGCTGCGAGCACTTCTGCCTGCTGTGAGGAAGCAGCCACAATCCAGATACTTTGTTGCGGAGGATGACTTAAGGCTTCATTTAACGTAAACGGCTCCATCACTTGGCCGCCAAAATCTGCTGTTATGATTTCGCTATTATTGGAAACAGGCAACCATAAATGCGGCATTTCAATGCCATATCCATTATTAAACAGAATTTGAGGTTCAGTCTTTACTTTTAATTCATCTTCCAAATTCTTTGAAAACAGAGCTAAGGCCAAATCCCCGTGAAATTGTGATTCCTGCAACCATAACAATGGATATGGCTGTCCTGGATTTCTATTGGCCACAGCGCGATAACCCGCACCTTGAAGCTGTGGATTCACCTCGCGCAAAGGCGCACTGAGTTGCAATGAAGCATTGATCCAATGAGCCAATTTTTCCCCATAGGATTCGGGTAGCATCTTGCTTATTCCTTCTTGCAACCAATTGGCGGTAGCAACTGGATAAGCTTGTTCAGGAAACGACGAAACACCTGCTGCACTCAATCCAACTAAAAGATCTCCACTTTCTATTCGCCGCTGAAGCGTCTTTGCTAAAGAAACTTTCTCATACCACTGAGTGGTGTATTCGGTTTCTTGCAGAGACACGGATTGTAAAACCTGCTCGGCCATTAGCGGCTGCTCACGCATTGCCTGCGCAGTAATAAGCGCGATTTTTTTATTCTGTATTAGTAGAGGCAAAGCAGGTGAGGAAACTGGATCAAGCTGAAGCTGGGTAAGTTGCTCTGGCTCCATTTGGATATAAGCGATATCCGATTTTACCTCGCGCGCGGGCGACAGGATTTGAGCCCATTGCACAAACCTCGCATCCAACTGCCGTACGGCATCCGGACGCAGATCTCCCCACACCATAAGCAGAACGGCAGAAGCCAATACCAGGCCTTTAATACTGAACAGGCCCAGGACACAACGAATAAGTATTTGAAAGGTGGTAATAACAACTGCCATTAGAAGGATTTAGTTAACCCGTTAAATCCTCTTAACTATAGTCGGTATTTCTAAGTATCTGTCTGCCAACGGAAAGCAATTGCGGCCCAGTCGACAATTTTTATTTTTTCTCGCTTACCCACAATTTTATTACGCCCTGCACCACCACCGTTCCAGCATCGTCATAGGCAGTAACTTTCACGTCCAGGTCGCCTGGGCGCCAGTCTTCCGGGTTGATTTCAGCGGTTCCGGTAATATCCGAACCTGCTTTAGCGGTGTAATCCACCGACATCCCTTTTGGTATCCTGCGTAAATGGGCAGGAATCGATGCCTCGGCACAAACCCCCATGGCCATTTCCAATAGATTACATATAGCAATCACATGAACCGTACCAATATGATTTTCAACCGCTTTTCGCTTTTTAATGGTGAGCTTGGCGTAATTGGGCCGCAACTCCTCGATCATGGCATTTACGGTTTTAAAGTAAGGTGCCTTACGCTGCACCCCATAGGAAAATATTGCTTTACCACCTGGGATACTTGAAAGCTTCTGCCATATGGCTAGCACCTTGTTTTTATTACTCATAAATCACCTGAATTTCATACGGTTAGACGTTTTGGTTATTACCACTACATAACTACAACAAATCGGCATTTATCGATCAAACGATTGTTCTACTAAACTGAATTGAGTAATGCATCCATGTTGTAGCATCCAGATTGAATCATTATGAATAACAAAACTAAATTCATTGGCCAGGGCGCCTGGCTCCAACTATTTTTTGCAACCATTGTATCTATACTGGCAAGCGTGAACAGCTATAGCTTCACGGTCATGGATGAAATCGTCATAACAGATGACCGTTTTAGCGAACGACTGGCAATGGGTGTTCTTTATTTGGAAGATAAAGAAAGAAACCTAATCTCACAAGATGTGATTAAAGGGAAGCACGACCAGGAATTTACCAGGTTTCCGAAAAACACATTGCAAATGGGTTATAACGAAAACCCCATTTGGATAAAGTTAACGGTTACCAATAACCTATTCACACATACAACCGATTCTTTGTCCGATCGATTTTATGTGTCAGTTCGATACCCACTATTAGATTCTGTTGAGTTTTTCCATGTCACTTCAGATCATGTTCAGGAATTGCATGAAGGCGACCAATTCACCTTTGATCAACGCTATTTCGATCTGAATAATTTTGTGTTCCCAATATCACTATATCATGGCGAAACCAGCGATATTTATATTCGTGTTCAAAGCACCAGCTCGGTATCCATTCCATTATATTTGGAAACTGAGCGAGCGTTTACCGAAACTCAGCACAGCAATCATGCCATCAACGGCATTTATATTGGCATCACTTTAGGCCTGCTGATTTATAACTGTTTTCTATGGCTTGGCGTGCGCAAACCGGTTTACGGTTTTTATGCACTGGCCATCCTTAGCATTTTTGCTTTCAATGCCACCATTACCGGTTACACCTATCGACTTTGGCCAGAAGCTATCGCTTTTCAGCAAATTGCAGTTTACGTATTAAGTACCTTTGCCGCAGTCACGACGTGCGCATTCGGCCTGGTGTTTTTAGACGCTCGCAGATCTCAACCCAAAATGTTTTGGTTTATGTTGGCAGCTATCGCAGTATATGCTGGAATATTGGTTTCCATGTTTTTTATTCCTTCCATACTGTCTGCAAAACTCAATGTATTGGTTACCGTTTCCGGCATTCTCATTTTGCTAATCATGGCGGTTCGCGCCATCATGCAAGGTAAGAAATCTGCCTCCTTTTATCTCATCGGCCAGGGCGCCGTGCTGTTCAGTGTGTTTTTTACAGTGCTCACTTCCCAGGGCGTTGTCCCGCTGTACTACATGGCGCCAGAAGTTTTGAAATGGTGCTCTGCATTTGAGCTGATTTTCTTCTCCTTTGCTCTTGCAAACCTGGTAAACGAAGAACGCCATCTACGCGAACTTGCTCAAAAAGAGTCGGCCATGGCACAGGAACAGGCTTTGCGTGCACAAATTGAATTGAACGAAAACCTGGATAAATTGGTACACGACCGCACCACTGAGCTTGAACATGCCAACCAAATGCTGAAAGAGCTTAATACCAAAGACGAGCTTACCGGCCTGCGTAACCGCCGTTATTTAAATGAGTTGCTGCCAAAAGAATACAAGCGTGCCTATCGTGACCGCAAAGAAATTTCAGTGTTGATGATGGATATCGATTTCTTTAAGCAGATTAATGATAACCATGGTCACCAAGTTGGAGACGCCTGCCTTACGCTTGCCGGACAAATTATCAGTGATAACCTGCATCGACCTACTGATTTTGCAGTACGTTACGGCGGCGAAGAGTTTGTTGTCGTGCTGGGGGATACCCCCCTGGCAGGTGCCGTAGCTGTGGCGGAAAAGATTCGCCAACATTTTGAGCACACGCCCGTGCCCATTAATGATAACGAATCCATTCAAATTACCATCAGCGTGGGTGTGGATAGCGAAGTGCCCACCGAACGGGCAGACCATGAGTCTCTGTTACGTCGCGCGGATGATTATTTGTATCGTGCGAAAGAAGAAGGTCGTAACCAAGTGCAACACCCGCCCACCAATCAAGTGCCTTTCAACAAGAAGAAAGGGGCTTAACCCCCAGGTCAACGCCCATGGTCTATGGACGTTGACCTAATTCTCCCATAAAAAAGACCATTCGGTCATTTTGGTGCTTAATTAATCACCCTACAATAATTCACCTGTATTGATCGTTTTCTACACCATTGCGGAGTACCAAATGGGTTACAGCACTAAGGAAATCAGCAAGTTACAAAAAGAAATCGCCCCCAGTGTATATGGCGAACTGGATCTGGATATTCAGCCTGAGCGATTTCGAACGGAACTTGGCGAAAACAGCATCGTTAAAACCAACAAGCGCATTCAAGCACTGCTAAACGATGCAGACAAAGTGGAATTCTTCCGCCAGCTGACTCTTATGGGTGACCCTTTAGCAGATGCTTTCGCGGAGCTGATTCCAGAAATGGGCTTCAAAAAAGCCCGCGCCATGCTTGATCAGGCCGCCGCCCACGGAGTAGACACGGTAAAAGACGCCCCCCAGGAACTGATTAACCTGATGCGCTCGGTAGAACAGGAACCCGATTGGGTAAATTGGGATACGATTGATCAGGCCAGCGAAAATGCACGTCTGCTCACTGCTTTGGTGGGCGAAGCCATTATTCGCGTGGCCTTTATGATGACCTATGTGAACGGCTATCAAGGCTTACCCATGGTAATCACCGGTGCTCTCACCAGCGAATCTGCAGCCAAGCGCATGAAGGAAACCATCAGTACCTTCAAACTTGCCACTCTGCCTGGCGCACTACGCAAAGGAGGTGTTGCCTATCAATCGGCCATTAAGGTTCGAGTCATGCACGCCATGGTGCGCACCAGTCTGCTGCGCCGCCCCAAAGTGTGGGACTACAAAGTATATGGTGTCCCCATTCCCCAAGTGGACCAAATGGGTGCAGCATTAGGCTTTAATTACATGATGTCACTGCGAGCACTGAAGAATGGCGGAAAATTCAGCCGATATGAAGCTGCGGCGGTGGAACAGGCTCGCTATTTAGCTCACTTATTAGGCATGCACGATCAATTTCTAAGCAACGACCCGAAACAAATCGTGGAAACTTGGAATATGTGCCAGGCCACCCTTCGTCACAAATATGATGAGCGAGGCAAAGACCTGAACCGTGCCACGATCTATGCCTATCGCCGTAAGGGCCATTCCTGGCTGGATAAGCTCTTCCACGCCGTTGACGTTAATTCCACCAAATTTATGTACACCAAAATGGTGGGGCGCAGAACCGCTGAAGCTATGGGTATTCATTCGAAATCCACCGATGCCCTAAGCTTTGCCAGTATTTTCACACCGGTAGGCTTGGGTTTTGGCCTGCTAAGTGCTCTGAGAAAAATCCCCGGTGGCGCTGTGTTTATTGATCGTTACGCCATTAAAGAAATCGAGCGACAATTGGCCAGCGAAGGGGAAGCGGAATACCGCACCGACGAAAAGAACTACAAGATGGAATCTGCCTAAACGGATTGCAAAAACCTCTCCTATACTGAGAAAGATCCATTCGATTTTAATCAGTATAGGAAACCCATGTCCTGGGATTTGATTTGCCTTAAACCCCACCCGCACCGGGAAAGCGAAGACGATATTTATGCTTTCATGCATAAAAGCAGTCGTCGTTCCAGCAAACCGGGGATAAATGCCGTTCAGTTCAGTGTAAAAATTGCGCCACTGCCCTTTATTGCATCCAATGGTACTGGCAAAAACCTAGTGCGAACGGAAGAAGCCATATTCCATGTCATCGCCGATATGGATAGCCAAACGCTCTTATTTGATATAGGCAAAGCAGATTCTGCCTTGCCGGCCATTTTTCGTGGCGGCGGGGTAGGATCGTTAGCCATTTCAGAATTAATTATCTGGGCCAAACAAAATCACCCTCAATTTAATGTGGCACTCAATAAGATTAATCCAGTGCTATTAAATTACCCAAACGCAGAGCTTATCAGCACCAGAACCTTACAGAATATGGGCTTTTCCGTGGGCAAAACCAGCAACGGC
>JBFKSL010000238.1:0-6877 GCA_041626995.1 Ketobacter sp.
AACTAAACGAAAATGGTGAAGTGCTCCACAGCCTCCACGACCCTCTAGGTGAGCACTACTCATTCATCACCTCGGCACAGGAACGGAATGGTAGGTTATACCTGGGTTCTTTAACGGAAAACAGCATTGCCAGCCTAAGCCTTGCACAAGCTGGCATCCAGCTCCAAGACTGAGTTAATCTATAAGAATTAGAGGAGCCCACAATGACTGAATCTCGAACATTTCGTTCTTTTGAAAGCTTTTACCCTTATTATCTTTCGGAGCACTGCAACACCACCTGCCGACGCCTACATTTCATAGGCAGTTCCCTTGTGCTAATTCTATTAGCCTACATTTTGTTCACGCAATCATGGCTTTTCTTCCTGGCATTACCCTTTGTGGGTTATGGATTTGCCTGGGTTGGCCACTTTTTCTTCGAGAAAAACAAACCTGCCACTTTTATATACCCCTGGTATAGCTTCTTGGGCGATTGGGTAATGTACAAAGACATGCTCACAGGAAAAATTCGCTTCTAAGATAACCGCAAAATCCGATGGATGGAGTCTAATCTCTACAACTAGACCAAAAACAAGATTTTAGGTCTACACTTATAGAAATTAGGAAGCTCTTTCCCAAAGGAACAATATGTCTACCGAACTGACTGTCGTATTGAGCGTACTTGGCATCGGGGGTCTGATTGGGCTTTTTTATATTAGCCATTCAATCGAAAAGCAACGACGCGAAAAAGCGCTAATGATTGCCAATATTAGCGACACGGCCTATCGCCTACAGAGATTGCTGGATTCTGTGCCTGCCCCCTATTTGAGCAAAGACCTGCAATTACTCTTACTCAACCAGATAAAAAAGCGCCTGGAACGATTGATGGAGCTTTCACCGAATACTGAAAAGTTTCGTAAAAAACGCGACGCCGCAAGCGAACAAATTTCCGAAGTCAGCGCCTCCACCATCAAACAACAACCACCCCAATTAAAAACACCAGAAGAAGCAGCGGAGTTACGCAAGCGACTACAAGAAATGTCGAAAACCATCGAAAGCTTCATGCAAAACAAGATCATTGATGCAACGGAGGCCCGCAAGCACCTTACCACTCTGCACAACAGTTTTTTTGAAGCAAATTTAAGCTATCTCTCTCAATCTGCGGAAAAAGCAAAAACCGATGGAAAGCTCAAACTAGCCATCTTGAATTACGAAAAAGTTATTAAGGAAATGCAAAAAAGAAATCAAAAAGGAGCCTTTTCTCCCCGCATAGAGCAGGTTGAAGCACTTATCAACGCCATAAGAGCTGAGCTTGGTACAATGCCAGAAACCGAGGCTACCGATACTGACGGCGAACTTACCCAAAGAATGGATGAATTTTTAGAAGAAGAAGATTCCTGGAAGAAGAAATACTTCTAACCATGCCTTGCAATATCCTGTAAAAGATACGATTCTTTTCTCCGAAATATCAGTATTTATTACGGGAAACACCTATGCCCATCACCGTTTACGGCGCTTCACTATCGCCCTACGTTCGCAAAACCTGCGTGATACTAAAAGAAAAAGGATTGGACTACGAACAAGTTCAAATCGACCCCTCGAGATTGCCCGATGACTACCAGCAGCTAAGCCCATTCAAGCGCATCCCGGCCTTAAAGGACGGCGACAAAGTGTTAGCGGATTCAGCGGTGATTGCATCCTATCTTGATAATCAATATCCAGAAGTAAGCCTCACCTATGATGACCCGTACCAAAAAGCCCAAGTAAGCTGGTTTGAAAAGTTTGGCGATTACGAACTCGGCCCCGTTGTAACGTTTGGCGTTTTCCGCAATCGAATTTTAATGAAAATGTTAAAACAACCCTGCAATGATGCTTATGTGGAGAAATGCTTACAGGATAAACTCCCACCATTGCTGGATTATTTAGAACAACATGCACCAGAACAAGGTTTTATTGTTGGCGACAAACTTACTGTGGCGGATATTGCTATTGCCACACAATTCGTCAACATGGGATTTGCAAGAGAAGTTATTAATGCAGAAAAGTGGCCAAAAGCTGCCGCCTATGTAAATCGGATTTTACAACGGGACAGCTTCGCTCCCATGGTGGAACAGGAAACAGCATTCATCGATAAAATCTTTTCTCGCCTAGGCATCAGTCGATAACTCCGCTTATCCTAGTAGCCCTTGAAGCTGCTGCTTAAGGGCTACTAAATTTTGTAGCGGGTAATCCATTTGACATAGCAACTTTCCTGGCACTTCACGCGCGCGATCTTTTAATTGCAACCCTTCAGGGCTCAAACTAATTAACATTGAGCGCTCATCATTCTGCGCTCGCTGCCTCTGAATTAAACCGTTACTTTCCAATCTCTTTAATAGCGGCGTGAGAGTTCCCGTTTCAAGCATGAGCTTTTCACAAATAAACTTGATTGGAACTCCCTTTTCGTTCCCTTTTGATTGTTCCGCCTGCCATAACACCAGCATCACTAAATACTGAGGGTAGGTTAGCCCCAGCCCATCCAATAGTGGACGATACAGCGCTGTGATTTTTCGCGATAAAGCGTACACCACAAAACAAAACTGATTATCCAGCTTTAACATTTCATCACTAAAATCAAAACTCATAGGAACGCCTATGCCAATAGCTTACTGACTTCCGATTCAATCTTTTCCGGTGTGTCCTTAGGAGCAAAACGAGCAACGACTTTTCCATCTTTGCCCACCAGGAACTTGGTAAAGTTCCATTTAATTGCTGTGGTGCCGAGCAAGCCTGGTGCTTGTTCTTTAAGATACTTAAACAAAGGGTGCGTGTTATCGCCGTTCACCTCAATCTTTTGAAACATGGGAAAGGTAACGCCGTAGTTCAATTCACAAAACTCATTGATTTGCTCATTGGAGCCTGGGTCTTGCTTACCAAACTGGTTGCAAGGAAAGCCGAGGATTTCCAACCCCTTATCCTGGTATTTGCTGTAAAGCTTTTCCAGGCCCTTAAATTGAGGCGTAAAACCACACTTACTGGCGGTATTAACAATCAGAACCACCTTACCCTGGTAGTCTGCTAGAGATTTCTCTTCGCCCTTAATATTAACGCCGCTGAATTGGTAAATATCCTCTGACATCGAACCCGTCTCCTTAAGATGAAATTAGTCACAGTAGAGTACCCACATTTTATATTGTGCACAACCTAAAATTCATAGAGTCAAAACCTCTAACGGCATAATCGTTATTCACACTTTTCCACAAAATCTGTGGATAACTCTGTTGATACATTATGTAAAAATTCGTAAACAATGCAGATTGCGGCTTCAACAACAAATTGATCATTATTTAACCAGCAATATTTGTGCAATATTTCAGTCACTTAGGGGGCGAGGTATTCAGCCACAGACAAAAACCAATAATTGCCGCCCACAGCAGTAGCAATCACTTACTGTGTACAAAATTGGTGCGCAACGACTGGGGGGCAAAACATTCGCCAACAGGGTTAATCTCCCACAGAATAGATAAAGAAAAGCTTGAAATGTTTGGTTATATGTTACTCAACACCTGAATAGCGCCTTGTTAATAACTATTTAGCAGGTTCAAACTGCAGAGATAGTGAGTTTATGCAATAACGAAGTCCTGTAGGCGGCGGCCCATCAGGGAAGACATGACCAAGATGTGCATCACAGGCAGAGCACAACACCTCTGTACGTTCCATGCCATGGCTGCTGTCCCGTCGCTCAGTAACCACACCCTGCGCAACGGGTTTAAAGAAACTAGGCCAGCCAGAGCCTGAGTCATACTTAGTTTCGGAAACAAATAACGGAGTTTGGCAGCAAGCACACAGATATTGCCCTGCCTCCTTGTGATCCCAGTATTTTCCAGTGAACGCTCTTTCGGTTCCGGCTAACCGACACACCGCAAACGCGTCTTCCGATAAGATTTGTTTCCATTCCTGCTCAGTTTTATCCACTCTTTTGTCGGCCATATCAGATTCCTAGTGAAATCACATTAAAAACAATCATTTTTGGTTTACACTTAGCGGTCTTTAGTAGCTTTCTGCCCTATTGGCCTATTAAAAGTTGCTATGCTTAGGAATGAAACAGTAATAATTCTCATCTAGTTAGTCAAAGGTACCCAGTAATTTTTATGAAACCGGTGTTGAAGTCCTCAAAACTACATAACGTCTGCTACGACATTAGAGGCCCAGTATTAGAAGAAGCACGCCGCCTGGAAGAAGAAGGCCATCGCGTACTGAAGTTAAACATCGGCAACCCGGCACCCTTTGGCTTAATGGCACCGGAAGAGATTATCCAGGACGTTATTTATCAACTACCCGAAGGTTCAGGATACAGCGATTCCAAAGGTCTATTCGCGGCGCGCAAAGCGGTTATGCAGTATTACCAGAAGCGCGGCATCGAAGATGTGCAGATTGAAGACATTTATCTCGGCAATGGCGTGAGCGAGCTGATCGTGTTGGCCATGCAGGCGCTTTTGAACAATGACGATGAGGTGTTGATCCCTGCTCCTGACTATCCGTTATGGACTGCTGCGGTAAGCTTATCTGGCGGCAAGCCTGTTCATTATATTTGTGATGAGCAGTCGGAATGGTATCCCGACCTGGATGATATTCGCAGCAAGATTACCGATAAAACCCGCGCATTAGTGATTATCAATCCAAACAACCCCACTGGCGCAGTTTATCCCAAAGAGGTGTTGGAGGGGTTAATTCAAATTGCCCGAGAACATAAGTTAATTGTGTTCTCTGATGAGATTTACGACAAAATCCTCTATGACGAAGTGGAGCACCACTGCACGGCTTCCCTAGCGGACGACCTACTGTTTATCACCTTTAATGGTCTTTCCAAAACCTATCGTGTTGCTGGCTATCGTTCTGGCTGGATGGTGATCAGCGGCAATAAGTTTGTGGCCAAAGATTATCTGGAAGGCATTACTATGCTGGCTTCCATGCGCCTATGCTCCAACGTACCAGGCCAGCTGGCCATTCAAACTGCCCTGGGTGGTTACCAAAGTATTAAAGAGCTGATTCGGCCCGGTGGCCGCCTGTATAAACAGCGCGAGCTGGCCCATTCCATGCTGACGGATATTCCTGGGGTAAGCTGTGTGAAGCCTAAAGGCGCTTTGTATATGTTTCCACGGCTCGACCCGAAAATATATCCCATTAAAGATGACCAGCAGTTAGTACTGAATCTGTTACAGCAAGAAAGAATCTTACTGGTTCAGGGGTCGGGCTTTAACTGGCCAGCAACAGACCATTTGCGTCTGGTGTTTTTACCACGGGAAGAAGAGCTGAAAGACGCCATCACTCGTATCGGGGAATTCCTGGAGCGGTTGCGACTGGATCTGTAATTCATGGCTGATCTGAACGTACTGGATTTTTATAAAGACAGCGCACTGGTTTTGATGAGCCTGCATCGAGTCTTTCCTCGCAAGATGGATCTTTTCGTGGAGGATTTGATCGGGCCGGACCAAGTGGATGAATTCGGCCTGCACACCAAACGTCATGAAGCCTGTTTGGGGGCCATGTTGTGGCTGGCAGAGGAAGGTTATTTGCGCTTTGTTACCACCATTCGTCAGGAAGGCATTGATCAGGCTGTTCTCACCTCACGGGCATTGGTGCTTTTAAACACCATTCACAACCAACCGTTAACTGAAGCGGAACTTAGCGATGTGCCTTCTTTTGAAGCCCACGAGCGCTTAACCATGGTGGAACATATGCGGCGGGCGGTGAAATCGCAATCCTCTGAGCAATTGATTCAGGTAATGCGAACCTTTTTTCACGACAAAACGCTATAAGGAATAGGTTCCCACTTCCTGGGTGCGACCTTTCACGTGCACCTTGCCCATGGAATGGGCTTGGTCCGCAATATCGTTTGGCAATCTGGATTTTACATTTTCACTGATAAGAATGGTGGTTTCGTATTCTTTATTCAGTACTTCCAATCGAGAAGCCACGTTCACCGTGTCACCAATGACGGCATACTTCATACGAGTTTTCGAGCCCAAGTTACCTGCCACCACGGGGCCAGTATGCAAGCCAATTCGAAACTCAATATGATCAACGCCAATTTCCTTCCAGCGTTGCGCCAGCCCATCGTTATCCCATTGTTTATTTAAGGAATCCAAAGCCTCACGCATGGCCAAAGCACAGCGCGTGGCTTTTTCGGCATGATCCGCAAACGCCTGCGGTGCGCCAAATACCGCCAAGATACCATCACCAAGAAATTCAATTAAGCAACCGTGATGCTGATCGATGATGCTATTCATTACACCTAGATACTCATTCAGCATGGACACCATCTGCAATGGCGATAAACGCTCGCTAATAGTGGTGTAATCTTTTAGGTCACAAAAAAGAACGGTAACCACCACTTCCTCGCCACCCAAATCAATTTTCTGATCCTGCGCTAAAACGGATCTGGCCACATCCTCACTCAGGTAACGACCGAATAAATCCCTTAGGGTTTGGCGTTGCTCCAATTCCTCAGCCATTTTGTCAAAATATTTGCCCAACAGGCCAAACTCGTCCTCCCTTTGCATCTGCATTCTCACTGCAAGATTGCCCTGAGCAACGGCCCCTGTACCGGTGATAAGACGGCCCAAAGGTTCACGAATGCTTCGGGAAACAATCCAGGAAACGAAGGCAATAACCGACATAGAAACAAAAAAGATCGCTGTTGATACCGTAAGCACACGGTTTTCTACCATGGATAATCGCTCAGCTTTTACGTCCACGCCCACCAAACCAATATGCTCACCCTTGCTGGTGACGAGTGGCGCATAGGCCGATAAGGTTAGGCCAAACTCATCCCGATAGGGTTTATCTTCAACAGCAGGCTTTGCAAAGCCTTTCAACATGATGGGGGTATCATCGGCGTCGTAAAACTGCCCTGGCTCGC
>JBFKSL010000239.1:0-6876 GCA_041626995.1 Ketobacter sp.
CTTAGCCGCTCCACATGGGCTTCTGCAACCCGGCGTTTGCTGTTGTATTTTTCTATGGCTTTGAATAAATCATTAATTTTATGTACCCAGGCACCCAGCTCATCATCTTCGTGGCCCTTTGGTGCATCCAATATATTTTGCGAAGGACGCATTGGGTCAATTTCTTCCAGGGACGTAATCAATGATGTCATGGGGCGGGCAATCAATCCTTGAAAAATCAAATACAGAACGCTGCCAAAGACAATAGCTTGGGCCAGACCACTCGCCAGCACAGTTTGACTTCGTTCTATAAATGCATCGGCGGCATTGGTTGGGTCAATGCTCACTTCTAAATTGCCAAATAATTTCGGCGGGGCTGGAATGGTATGATGTTGCTGTTTAGGTTGTTCCGTGTAACCCGTAAGCTCCAGGGTGTAACTGAGTTCCTGACCAAAGATAGTGGAGATGAATGAGCGGTAAGGAATGATGTTTTTATTACGAAAAGATGTGGCCAGTGGTGGTTCATCGGGTAGTGAGATAGACGCATAGAACACAGCGGGGTTTCGAAACAGCCCTTCAATCACCTGCTCGGCCAAAGCTTTGTTCTGATCGAAGGCCGCCTGGGTCGCTGGCTCTTTCATCATGGACAGTATTTGCTGAGCATCAAGCTCAAGTTGCTTGCGTGCTTGGCGTGCATCCAGCATGATCTGAACCACGCTGAGTAGTAAGCCCATTAACAGGGCAGTGCCCATGACGGCAAAAAAAAGTTTATTGGAAAGGCGGCTGTTTGGTTTACCCTGCATGGATCATTTCCATTTCGAGTGGCCGTTTATTGTTCTATTGTTATTAGGGTGAGTATTCATTATTAACTGATACAAGTCAAAGAATTCATGATTTTGAAAATAAAAAGGCTGGCTTTTTTCTATTCAGGTAAAGGTTATCTCCGTTTTTGGTTAACAGGGGGCTTTATGCTGTCATATTTGGCTCTGATGCCGGCTTATTCTCTGGCTAATGAGCAGGTGGAGCCATCGGTTTCGCCGAAAGGCGCTAGCCAGCCGCCAGTTTCATCTAAAGTCGCCAGGGCGGAATTACAAGAATTAATGAACACCGGCATGAATATGCTGGCTAAGGAGTTGGTGGAACAGGGCACCTTTTATCCGTTTGTGGCCATGTTGGGTCATGATGGTGAGGTGCGTCTGATTGGTACTCCTGCTGCGTTACGGGAAAAAGACTCCAATGCTTCGGCAGCAGTGGACGCTTTGGTGAGTAAAGCCAAAACCCTGGCCCATGAAAAACGCATTCGTGCTGCCGCCTTTTTTATGGATTACTATGCCCAGCGTACCGATGCGGGTTTTGCTCAGCCGGGTATTCGGGTAGAGTTGAACCACATTCACCCTGATGCGTTATCGGTGTTTGTTCCATACGTTATAACTGACGATAAAAAATTGCGTTTAATGACTCCTCAGCACAGTCCAGGTAAAAATGTGGTTTTTAACCGGTCTGTTTCTAAAAAATAAGGGCATCGTAGTACTTAAGGCATTTCCTGATTCATGATTAAGGCCAGCTTAGAAAAACTGCAATCAAGATTACGTAAACCCGTGATGGCAAGCCTTGCACTGGCTGGCCATCGGCCAGGTAAAGTGGTTAAAAATCTACATTATGGGCGCGAGCCGGGTCAGTCTTTGGATATTTATCTTCCCGCAGAAGGGCATCGTGGCAATCAGGTGGTCTTTATACATGGCGGTTCGTGGAATTCTGGTTCTAAAGAAGAATATGCCTATCTGGGGGCAGCGTTGGCTGCTTTTGGTGTGGCTTGCGCGGTGGTGGGGTATCGCTTGTTTCCCAAAGTACGTTATCCCGTCTTTGTGGAGGATGTGGCCCATGCTACCGCCTGGTTACGACGGGATGGGTTGCGTTATGGTTTTTCTGATGCACCAGTATTTTTAATGGGGCATTCTGCTGGAGCCCATATTGCCTGCCTTGTGGCTTTTGATCAGCGTTATCGAGAACTTGCGGGTCTAGAAGAGGATGCAGTAGCCGGTGTGATCGGGTTGGCTGGGGTTTATCGCTTTCGGCCAGAAACGTCTCCTTTATATGAGGATATATTCTCCATTGCAGAGCCGGGTTATGAATCGGTAAAACCCATCAACTATGTGGGCAACAACAAGGTGCCTTTGTTAATGCTGCACGGTGAAGAAGACTCCACCATCGGCATTCACAACGCTAAACAAATGTTAGAGGCGGCCACTACTGCGGGGCATCAGGTAAAGTTGCATCCACAGCCGGGCTACGGTCATGTGCGGCCGATATTTGATTTTTTACCCTTTATGCCAAACCATCAAAAAACTATGTCGGTGATACTTTCCTTTATGACTGAGGTTTCCCGTTGAAAATACTGATCACAGGTGCAACTGGCTTTATTGGTTCAAGCTATGTTCGGCATTTGGTTGAACAGCGCCCTGATGTAACCGTGTATTTTGCCGGAAGGGATTTAGCAAAAGGCAATGAAATTTCGGCCTTAACCGGAGCACATTTTTATCGTGGTGATTTGGCGGATGTGCCCTATGTGCAATTGATCTGTAAAGACATGGATGCCATTGTCCATTGCGCAGGCGCCACTGGGCTGTGGGGCCCCTACGAAGATTATTACCAAGCCAATGTTGTGGCTACCGAAACCCTTTTGGATGCGGCCATTACCTCAGGTGTGCGACGTTTCGTTAACATCAGCACACCCACTATTTATTTTGATTTTAACGATCACCTGAATATCACCGAAGAATTTCTGCCCCCACGCTTTGCCGATAATTACGCGCGCACCAAATATCAGGCAGAAATGAGAGTGCATCGGGCTAATTCCGAACAAATGCGCACTTTGTCATTGCGGCCTCGCATGGTGGTGGGGCCGGGAGATTACTCCATTTTTCCCCGCTTGATCAGTATGCATGAACAGGGGCTGCTAAGGCAGATCGGCGAAGGCCGTAATATTGTGAGCATGACCAGTATAGAAAACATGATGTTAGCATTGGACTGTGCGGTGTTTGGCCCGGATGACATTGCTGGCGAAGTGTATAATATTGCCGACCCACAACCAGTGAATTTTTGGGAAATGGTTAATTCGCTCATGTCCTCCATGGCGATGCCTTCCGTTACCCGAAAAATTTCATACAATGTGGCCTTCAGCGCGGCAACACTTTCTGAAACCTATCACAGAATAAGAAAAACCCGCGAAGAACCTGCATTAATGCGGTACAAAGTTGCAATACTCAGCCGATCTTTTACATTGAATATAGAAAAAGCCAAGCGCCGATTGGGCTACAACCCTGAATTTTTATTGCAACCCACCATAGAGCAATTTGTAAAGTGGTGGACAAGCCCTGCTCAACAAAAACGGCGTAGAGCATAAACCAATAGCAACCCCAGTGGAAAAAACTATGACGCAAGATTCCCTTGGCGATTTAAGTATGAAGCCAACCCGCGATGAGTTGGCGCAGCGACAAACTTCCCGTGGCAAACCCAGTAAGGGTGGAGCACCAGCGTCACCTAAATCCAAACCACCCCAAAATAGCGGAGGGTCTTCGGCAGGTTTATGGTCGTTGGTGATCGTAATGCTGGTGTTTGGTTCGGCAGGAGGCTGGTTTTTGTGGGATAAAACTTCCAAACTGCAAGCGCGTTTAGACCAATCCGCAGAGTCGGTTAAAACGGCAGAGCGGCTCTTATCCACCCTGCAGGATACTTTGCAAAACCGCGACGCCACCCTCAGCAAATCGGGCGACCAAATGTCGGCTGATATCAAAACGCTGAATAGTGAAGTGCGAAAACTTTGGGATCTTTCCAATAAGCGCAACAAAAAAGACATTGCCGCTATGAAGACTCAGGTCTCCAAATTGCAATCAGACTTAAAAGGCAGTCGCGGCACGGTATCGGGCATGAGCAAAGAACTAAAAGCTACCAGCAACAGTGTTGCTAGCCTGAAGAAACAACTAAAGGAATTACAAGAACAAAACTCCACGCTGTCTACGTTAGTGAATAGCCAAAAGAAAGAAGTGGCCCAGCTTAAGTCTAACATTGGTGGAGCAGGGGATATGGAAGACAGAATCACCTCGCTTGAAGTGTCTATTCAGGCCATCGATGCATACCGTCAACAGGTTAATAGTCGTTTACAGCGTTTAGACTCAGAATTAGGTCGAATTGTTCAAAGCGCCCCCGCTGGAGGTTGATTGATCAAACTGTGAACGGTTTCACAACTGCGCCCTTAGCCTAATTGGTTTTTTCTCACTGGTAGCGGCATTCCTGACTATAGTGAAAGATAGATTTACTTGTAGGAGTTCCTTCCCCCATGTCTGAACCTGCGCCAGATCAAACGCCCGATTCGGAAGAAAGCCAAGCCCGCATACTGCTGATCGATGATTCAAAGGTAATGCGTAAGTCCGCCCTGAAAATGCTAGGGGGTGACTTCGATGTTGTGGTGGCCGAGGATGGCGAGCAGGGGCTCGCAATGATTCAGGATGATCCCGGCATTCAGGTGGTATTCACCGACCTAAATATGCCGAAAATGAACGGATATCAGCTATTGGAGGCCGTTCGCACCTCGCAAGACGAAGGTATTCGTGGTTTACCCGTGATTGTGGTCACTGGTGCCGAAAACGACGATGAAGCCAAAGAGCGCGCCTTAAACCAAGGGGCTACGGATTTTATTACCAAGCCCTTCAATTCCACCGATTTAAAAGCCCGTGCCCAGGCTCACGCCAACTACCAGCGCACCACTAAGTCCATGCAGGAAGTGGCTATTGTGGATGCGCTTACCGGTTTGCCCAACGAGCGTGGCTTTAAGGATGATTTCGAAAAAGATCTGTCCTTCGTGACTCGTCATCGCCATTCCATTGCCGTCATGCTGGTAGAGGTGGATCATTTTAATGACCTGTTCCTGAAGATTGGTCGAAAAGGCGCTGATAGCCTGGTGAATCAGATTGCCAAAGTGCTGCTGAAGAATGTGCGTAAGGAAGATACGGTAGGTCGCATGGGGCTGGCTCGTTTTGCCGTATCCCTGCCCACCGCAGAACAGGCAGGAGCGATAAAGCTAGGTGAGAGAATTTGCACCACCGTAAGTGGTTTTAAAGCCAGCCTCAGGGGTGAAACCTTAGATATCAGCGTGTCTGTGGGCATCCACGTGCCATCATCGGCTCCAGTGGAACAGATGAACGCTTTACTGCAGAAGGCCGATACCAGCCTGAAATCCGCACTGGCCAACGGTGGCAATCAAGTATATTGCGACGCAGATGTTGCAGCGGAGCCAGCGGAAGCTTTGCCGGATCTGGAGGCGGTTGCCTCTGTTTCTGTGGATGAAGCCCTGAGCCTATTGGCCGAGCAGGGGGCTGAAGCGGTTCAACCAAAACTGCCCGAGGTGCTGGTGCGACTGGCACCACTGTGGAGTGTCTTGACAGAAGATCAAAGATCTCAGCTAAAAGAACAACTTGGTGGTTAAATAACAGGAAAATATTTTACATCTCTCAGAAAATTGGTAGAATGCGCGCCTCTCAACATCATGCGCTAGTGGTGGAATTGGTAGACACGCCAGATTTAGGTTCTGGTGCCGAGAGGCGTGGGGGTTCAAGTCCCTCCTGGCGCACCATCTTGCCTTTGTACAATACTCTTTGTCGATCGAGTTTTCAGACCGGAAATGGATATACCAAAAAGCCGGACTCCTCCACCTTCTTCCCATAATATCCTTATATATCAGTACATTAGAGCGTTTTACCTTTGCTCGTAGAATTTCAGTGGTCTGAAAGGCCGGACCCTTTTCATTTAGAGTCCTAGAATCCTTTAAATTCAATAGATTACAAGATTTTGATGGTTTTATGCACATATTGACCGTCTCAAAGTCCGGAATTTTCACCATCTCAGATTTATATTTGTGATAGTAAGTTGTTGTTGTTTTTTGGATATTTTGTTTTAAGCGCTCATTTGTTGCCGATTCTCAATCTACACCCATACTTAGCGTATAAGCATCGTACAGTTTGATTATCTCAGAGGGAATAATGAGATGTAACAGCCTGGCGCTTTACGCTCAGCTCAGTGACGAATTTGCTGCTCCCCACCGCTCATGTTTAATCGCTCCAGACACGAGTGTCGCCCCTCAATACGTCGAATCCATAACTAGCTATATCGCACGTCTTGAAACGGTTAAGGATTTAATGATCGCGGAACCATACTGCTTTTATTTGTGGCCGCTTACGAAACTAACCAACAAACTGATATTTCTACGCGAAAATAATACGTATAGCGTCAATTAGGCAGGTAACTTTGCCTATGAAATACAGCGACCCGTTTAAGCGGTAACCTGTAAAACATTATAAATGTTTTTTAAACTTAGAACTTATAAAGCCTTTAATAAGAAATAAACATTAACTTTAGATGTTCGTTTGACGTTTATAATTGCGTTGGACAATTGGTGATTTGCAAAAAGATTTTGCGAATTATTTAACGCAAGCTGGCTGCAGAATACCAGCTTGGCTTGAGCAACTCGTTACTTAAACTTTGAATCAAGTGGAATCGTCCAAACCTGCATCAACTTTGATCTGTTTGTCGAAAACTAAAAATAAAGCCTACCCAAGCATTGAGTTCTCAAAGTTTAATCCAAATTCAATTCTCAATAAATGAAGAGTCGCTAACCCCTACGGTGTCAATATAAATTGACCATCAACAACACTATGCGACGAGATAAAAGCGTTTTAATTCCGTTGGCTTTTTAAAATATAAGTACGCCGAGTTAGTTAAAAAGTATAATGTCATTGTTAATGAGTGCTAGTTTTTTGTTGGGTTTAGAAAAGTACAGGCCAAAACTTGTCCTATTGTAAATCGGTTGCTAGAAATGATCGAATAAATAATCGTCGATATAGA
>JBFKSL010000240.1:0-6857 GCA_041626995.1 Ketobacter sp.
GGCTTGCCTTTTTTTGTGCCTAAAATATATAGCTTTAGGGAATATGTGACTTTCTACAGTTAAGGATGTAGAAATTTCTAATTGGCTAGATGTTGTTAATCTAGTAGAGTTTTGAATTAACCATAAATATCTAGATATATGAAGCACTTGTATTGAGAGTATCCATTATACAAAATCCGTAGTCTTTCAACATACATCAAAAGCTAATAAAGCAGTTGGATAGCAGATTTAATCGAGGGAATCATGATTGAAAAACTATTGGAAGTAGTGCCTAAGATACTGAAAACCAACCCCTCTTCAAAATCCTTAATTGCTCTTTTGTTGGTTTTGGTTGTTTCCGGTATTATCTATATTGCAACCATATCTTTTGACAATCATCTCCGAGACAATAATCTACTTTATGTTGTTCTTATCCGGCTTGTTGCTCTTGCTGTTTTATTGTTAATTTCGTACATGTTTTATAGGTGGATAATCAACCAACCAAAGAGCATGTTAGAAGAACCAAGTGACAAACGCACTCGAATCGCCGTATTACCCCTTAACGCAAACCCCACCTCATCCCAATTCACTCGCGCAGGCAGCGGAATATCCGACGAAGTTATTCGCGCACTAAAACTGGCACCAAAACTTGAAGTCATTGAGGAACGTTCTATCCAAGCACTGCCCAAAGACAAAACTTCTCCACAAGAGATAGCGCAGTGCTTAGATGGTTTAGACTATGTTCTGCAAGGAAAGCTGGAGAGTAATGGAACGGATTGCGCTATTAAAGCAAGATTGTTAAACGTAGCCACTGGTGAATTAAAGACATTTATAAGCGATCGACGCCCCTGGAATCATATTGGAAATTTTCCAGCCTCCATTGCCACAGGAATTTTGGAAACTTTTGGCGTACCTTGCGATTCAGGTGAAAACTCCGACGGAGTCCAAATATCCATTTTGGATGTTGATACTGCATTTCTTAAAGCTTACGAAAAATTTCAAGACGGCAAATACAATCTAAAGGAATACAATATCGGTCATAAACAGGAAAACTATGATGCCGCCAATCAGCTTCTCAAGAAGGCGATTAGCTTCTATGGTGATTTTGCAGAAGCTCACGCTAGCCTTGGCTTTCTAAAAGCCATTGCCTGGGAAGTAAAAGGGGATGCCAATTTATTGGGTGACGCTGAAACACACTTTATAGACTGCTTAAGCATTGATAAAAATCATGCCGTTGCTAAAGCAGAACTGGCGTACTTGAACTTTCTAAAGGGCAATATTGAAATAGCAATAGAGCAAGCCAGGGAAACCATTCATCATACAAGCACCATGGCCATACCCTATAATGTACTTTCTCTTTTATATTTGTTTTCTGGGTTCTGGGAAGAGAGCATTCACCTAACAGCAAAGGTCAATCGACTCGATCCACTATACACATATCCCTATACTAATGCGTCACTGGCGTCGCAACTATTAGGCTTTCACAAAGACGCTATTCGCTGGGTAGACAGGGCACTAGAAAAGGTTCCAGGTGCCGTTATTCCATTTTTATATTTAGGCTCTGCCTATTTTCGATCCGGCGATTTTGAAAAGGCGCAGGCTTCATGGACAGAAGGCAAACAGCGAGCGGAGCAAAGTGACAAATTCTTATTTGATGCAGTATTAACCTGGATACCATCAACACAGGGCAATAAGCAGCAAGCGATCGATCTTATAAAAAATCCGGAATTTAATAAATGGGTAAAAGGTGGTTACTCTACTTTCATGCTGAGCACACTTACTTTAGCTGGCGAACTGGAAAGCGCAATCAATCTTCTTAAACATAATCATACTTATGCATCAAATTACCGTTATTTGATTTCTGACAAAACATTAAAACCGCTTTACAGCCACCCCGATTTCGAAATCCTTTTGCATAGGCGTTATTCTGAATGGAGTAATCATTTAGCCAAGTTTAATAGCGGATTAGAAAAGGCCTCGCCCAGAATAAAAGACCCCGATCATTTTTTAGCTTCGATAAAAAGTAAAAAAAGCGCACATCTCTACGATCCGGTTTAAGCACTAATCTGAAGACTACAAGGGTAGGGCTGTCATAAGAAAAATCTCACGTTGGGCTACGTTACTTGCAATAATTTTCTACACTTCTATTTGCACAGCAGGAATAAACAAGATTGCTAGAGGAGCATCATTTAACGAACTCGAAGGAATCTCTGTAAACGCAGGCGACACCGTGTGGACACGCTTTGAGGATGCCCCTTTGAATACGACCTAAACCGCTACCCTCAGGCCCTAACGGCCTTGGCTCCTGTGCCAAACCTATCCGGCACTGAGGAAATGCTCGCCAAGTCGATCGTTGAATCCCTGCGTAATAACAACCAGAAATCCGCTATATTGCAATGGAAACAGCTGACTTCCGAATTCAAAAATCAGCAGAACGCCATCAAAAAACGGCAAGTACGCAAAACTGAATAATTGGGCAAGCCTACATGACAGATGAAAGCAAACTGGGGTATCTATCCCATCAAGCAGCTTCCTGCCAACGCCTTGAAACTAAGCTAGAAACTCATCTGACAAGCCTGCTAAATCTCCGACAGAAAATATGTTGGTTACCAGGCCTACAAGTCAATACATCCCGACCTGCGCGCATTTATAACTGCGAACCGAAATTAAAGCAGACATACAATGGCTATCAATAGATGTTATTCAGCAGCGATTTACAAGAGAAATAAAGAACGCTCAACAACAGCTTCTCGTCACTCAGCGCAATGAAGAAGAAGTAACACGGGCATTGCAAGCCATGAACAAGCAAACCCGAATCATGCAAATGATATCCAGCGTCATGAAAAATATGCACGACACGCCAAAAGCAAGCATTCAAGACATGAGGTAACATACCCTGCCTATAACAGCTTTAGATTTTCAATCATATCGAGAACAGAACTTATGCAAGCAGTAGCATGGATGTTGGGTACCCTTCTTTCATTTAGTTTTATGGCCATTTGCGCACGCGAGTTGAGCGGGGAAATTGCCACGCAACAAACACTGTTTTTTCGAAGCACCATAGGGCTTGTTTGCGTATCTATTGTTTTATTTACCACTAAAAATAGCGTAGGTTTTAGAAGCAATAAGATTGGCTTACATGTCCTTAGGAATATTTTTCATTTTGCCGGTCAATATGGATGGTTCCTTGGTATTGGCCTGCTACCTCTTGCTGAAGTATTTGCGCTTGAATTTACCGTGCCAATTTGGACGCTGGCTATAGCGTCAATTACTTTAGGGGAAAAGATTAGTGCAAGGAAACTAATCTCCATCATATTAGGGATTCTCGGTGTGTTTGTGATTCTTCAACCAGGTGTTTCTATTATTGATTCAGCTTCTTTTATCGTTCTAGGGGCTGCGATTTGCTACGCAGTGTCCCACACCGCTACTAAATCACTGAGTTCGTCTGAGCCTGCGTTATCTGTACTTTGGCACATGTGTTTAATTCAATTGCCGTTTGGCTTTTTCCTTTCTTTACCAAGTTGGGTTTGGCCTGTTGGTGCACAATGGTATTTCCTTTTGGTCATCGGTCTCACCGCACTTTCAGCACATTATTGTATGGTAAAAGCCATGCAGCATGCCGAGGCAACAACAGTAGTAACGCTCGATTTTCTTCGCTTGCCTTTAATAACCCTGGTGGGCGTAGCCCTTTACTCAGAAGCAATGGAAGTAACGTTGTTACTAGGGGGCTTACTTATGTTAGCCGGTAATATCGTGAGCTTAAAGCGTCCGGTATATAACAAGCCCACCTAGTGGGCTGTGATTCAAGCTCGGCGGCTGTTTTCTTCCTCAAAACCGAGGTATTCCAACAGCGTTTCCTTAATAGTGGAAAGGTCGACAGGCTTCGATAGGTGTCCATTCATACCCGCAAGAACAGCTTGCTGCTGGTGCTCGCTCATGGCATGAGCAGTTAATGCCAAAATTGGAGTGGGGTGAAGATTTTGCTTTTTTTCATAGGCACGAATTTTGAGGCTGGTGCTGTAGCCGTCCATCACTGGCATTTCACAGTCCATAAAAATAAGATCGAAATAGTCGGGCCGTTGAGTATAGGCGTAAAAAGCCTGCTCGCCGTTTGATGCCAATTCGTACTTCACTCCCAACTTCTTTAGCATGCCAGTAATAACCATCTGGTTAACATTGTTGTCCTCAGCCACCAGCACGGTTTTACCTTTAATCGGAGAGTTCAAATTATCTTTAGAATCTTGTTGCCCACCCGCTCTTCCTTCCATTATGCCTAAGATAGCCTGTCGCAATGTTCTGGCCGAGGCGGGCTTTTGCATAGCAAAATCAATGCCCACTATTTCCAATTCTTCCCTGCGGGGAATCATGCGCATTGCTGTCAACAGGATGCAATGGCAATCGGCGATATCTGAGCTTTGCTTTATACGGGTGGCACATTCCATGCCATTCATCCCCGGCATATTCATGTCCATGGTCACCACCTGGAACGGATCACCAGCTGCCGTAGCTGCCTTTAATTTTTCCAGAGCCTCGTCACCATAGAACGCGACATCGGGTCGCATTCCCCATGACTCTGTCTGCTCCTTAAGAACCTGACAGAAATCCGTGGAATCATCCACGATGAGCAGCCTCACCGCCTCTAGTGCAGAAAGTGGCACAAAATGGTCACGAATAAATTGAGCTTCGGCACGGCGACACTGCAATGTAAACCAGAAACTGCTTCCGTCACCCAGCTGGCTTTCGATACCAATTTCGCCACCCATCAACTGTACAAGCTGCTTGGATATGCTAAGGCCCAGCCCTGTTCCACCATATTCTCTCGAGATAGAAGAATCCGCCTGAGAGAACTCACTAAATAATCTTTGTTGTTTCTCCGCACTGATGCCAATGCCAGTGTCCCGCACTTCGAAATGCAGAGTATGCTCGCCTACCACTTTGGGCTCGATTTCTCGCACTCGTAAAACAATGGAACCGGTGTTAGTGAACTTGAATGCGTTACCCAACAGATTAAGTAAAATCTGCCGCAGGCGCGTGGGATCAGATTTAATCAGCATGGGTGTGCCTGGCTCCAAGGAGCAAAGCAATTCCAACTGTTTACGCTCAGCCGTAGGAGAAAACACTGAGACACAATCCAGGCAAAGCTGATCCAAATCGAAATCAATGTATTCGATTTCCATTTTGCCTGCGCTAATTTTGGAATAGTCCAAAATGTCATTTATAATGTTAAGCAAAGCACTACCGGAGCTGGATATCACATTCAGGTAATTTCGCTGGTTTTCGTCTAGCTTCGTTTCCCGCAACAAATCTGCCATACCCAACACGCCATTCATGGGTGTGCGTATTTCATGGCTCATGGTGGCCAAAAATTCACTTTTTGCTTTACTCTCTGCTTGGGCTTCAACGATTTCCTGACGCGCTTTCAGCTCATCCAGTTCTGTTTGATATTTCAGCTCCATATAGCGCTTGGCTTCCTCTGCAGCCAGATGCTGGCTTTCCATGGCCAGTTGTTGCGCTTCATGTTTAGCCTTACGCTCTTCGCTTATACGATCTGCCATGGCAAACGAAAGCAGTATTACTTCTAATGCAGATCCGTATTGAAGAGAGTGTTCGATAAAGTGGCTGCTGGGGATGAACCCACCTTTGCTCAACGCTGTAACAAACAAGGCTGCAAACAGGCAAGACCATGCCAGCAAGTAAAATCGAGCTATTCGATAACCTTTGATGAACAAATACATCCCGGTATAGGTGCCAAGCAACACACTACAAACACCCACTATCATGATCATGCGAATGGTTGAGTGATAGGGCAGAAACAACATACAGAGCAGAACTATGCTATAGGCAGAGGCGATACCTAGCTGAAGCTTATACAGGGTGAGAGAGGTTACTCGCAAATTCAACAAGGCTATAGCAAACAATTTGGAACTGATGCCGAACACAGCAATGGTTAATGGGACCGCAAAAGCATTTATTGCAGGTATTTCGCCCCACACAAACTGAAATCCCAGGCCCTGCATAGATGCATTGATACCCGCACAAGACAAAGCTGCCACGGTATAGTACAGATAGGTAATGTGGCGAATGCTGATGTAGATGAACAAGTTGTACAGAATCATCACCAGCATAATGCCAAAGTACAGGCCTTGAGCTATCAAAGAGGACTGCTGGCGCTCAATAAAATGATCCATATCCCACAGAGTGACCGGCACCTGTAAGGATCCTTCCGTGGTAGCTTTCAAGTAAAGGGTGGCCTGTTCAGCGGGAAGCAATTGGAATGGCACGATAAAGTTGCGGTATTCCACTGGGCGCCGATCAAATGGCAGAGCATCCCCCATGCTGTATTGAGCCTGGACTACATCACCCTGGACGACAAAAGCTTCCACATGATCGAGGATCGGATACTCAATCTCAAGCCCCAACTGCTTAGGCTGATCACCCTGATTAGTAACCGGCAACATTAACCACAGACTATCGGATCGAAAACCAAAGGAAGTCGTTTCCGTTTGTGGAATCAACCACTTACTCTCTTCCAGAGCGATAACATCCTGAAGCTCAAGGCTGCTTTGCGCATCCAAATAAAGCAGCGCATGAAGGCCTGCCGGTTGGCTGGTAAAATCGTTAGTTAAGGTAATTTGGCAATAAATTCGGGAACTTAGCAGCATAAGGATCAGAGGCACCATAGCAAACACGCATGTACGGCTGCGTGGCAGTATCGATGACCAAATGGCTGAAAGCATGAGAATTGTCCGAAGTTGTACTGCTTAATCTTAAAATATAGACCAAACTTCAGACAGTGAAGCGAGCAAAATCAGGAGCAAAAGGCTTTAAACGGCTGTGAGGGGATGCCAAAAGCTACCCCCAGCAAACCTCCTCACCAC
>JBFKSL010000241.1:0-6783 GCA_041626995.1 Ketobacter sp.
ACTACAATACTCTCTGGCGTAACCCCAAGTGAAATCTGAATGTTGGTGTTGGGGGCAAGTGGTGAGAATTGAACATTAGGATTTTCCGCGACGATTTCTTCAGGCGTCAATCCGGCAATTTCCGCAATGGAAATTAAGGTATCACCCAGCACCGATTTATAGACGATGGCTTGAGATGGGAACTGATCTGCAATGTCGGTGAGGTTGAATTTAGCAGCCTTGCCGGCAGGCAAAACGTACTTATAATTGCTCAGGTGCTGTATAGCCTGTTCGACTAATTGCTTGAGGATCGCAACAAAGTAGTTGCTGAACATGTAGCTGGCAAATGAGACCGGCGTCGGGGTGCTGGTTTGTATTGGGGGCGCTGAGGTGGTCTCCTTTTCAACCTGATTGGCATAGTCGGCAAATAGCAGTGACAAAAACTCGTCAATAGCTATCGCATACTTTGTGTCTACACATTGGTAGGTGCTAAAGTCCGCCACCAGTTTATTGTTGCAGCTCCAGTTAACGGCAGGAGGTACCGGAAACAGGGTAGCGCTTTTAGGATTAGCCGATGTAGCGGGATTATCAATGATATTGAAAGTAAATTGAGAGGCTTTGAAGAATGCAGAGAGTTTTTCAAAACTGAACGCGCTGGAAACTTGATTGGTGTCGGCCAATAAATGCTTAAGATCTAACAGTTCGAGTATCGAAATAGATTTACTGCTCGTAACATCTGAAATAGCCCATTTCAGCACAGCTTCTGCAAGTATATCAAAAGCTGCCGGTGTGTCGGTTCCCCGAACCAGCGCTCGAACCGTATTAGCGGAGCTGTCTGCAGACGTTTCCATTAGCAGAAGGGGAATCATCGCTGCTGTGGTGACGGGTGCAACGGAATTGTCTAGCTCTATATCACCTTTTTCAGCCTGCGTAATAGCTGGCGTTATCCACAAATTGAGAACAGTCTGGGTAGATGACATAACATCTCTCGGTGCCATGGAGAGTGCTGTATAACTCGTTGTGCGTGCGAAGCGCGATGGAAGATGGTGAGTAGATTTTCCTCGAGCTGCTAGGTTACTCGGATGTTCAGCTTTAAGCGCTTGCAGAATACAACCTGGGCCTGCAGCACGATGAGCATGCTTGTGGTTAAACTGCGCTGGTTGCGGCCGTGTACCAACGAACCCAGCTCCGACCATATGATGGGTAATTTGGTTGCGATGCTCGGCAAGTAACGCCGCTCGACTATTTACCGTGGCCCCAAGCGCTCGGGCTTTGGTGTTGGGGCGACTCATATGTGTATTGCGACTGTCTTGTGCGATCAACCAAGGAGTTTTGCTCTGATGACCGATGGTGAAGCTTTCATGAATAGTGGTACTGAAATGGAAATGAATATGGACGAAAAGCACTTTTACGCTTACCGATACTCTGACACCGGCTTCCATATCAATCTGGATGGGTTCATGAGACTGAATTTCTAACGTGATATCGGCAAAGACTTCCAGGCTTACTGTTGCCTGAACAATAACAAAGTTCACTTTGCCGTAGACTTTCCCGATTACACCTGCAGTACCGATGATATCAATGTAGCGGGCACTGGAGGACTGCGTGTCTGATGGATAGAAGGTGGCAAACGTTCCCTGTAGTTCTCCAATCACACCGACATAGATGCCGCCGCTCATGGGACCCACTTGAATGGTTTTGCCAAGGCCGAGTGAGAGCATCAGCCCAATTTCAATAACAGGATCAAACTTACCGTTGGTAATAGTCGGTACGCTGTGAGATGTTTGACCATTTAGGTAGCCGAAATAAAGCCCTCCAAATCCCGCGAAAGGAAATACCTGAACGGAGAATGATTTGCTCAGTTGATCAATAGAAGGAGGGAAGCCGGCATTAATCTTAAAATTGCCATTGGTGAAAATATCAATGATCACTTCCGGTAGGACGATACTGACCTCCAGAAGCTGAATATTTCTGAATTCAGTGGGTAAAAGAAAATCAATATGATACTGGCCCAGATCGTCTGATATCTTGCGATAGAGAATTTCAAACTTAAGACCTTGCAATACACCAGCGTTTGGCCCCCAGCCCTCAATTAGCAGGCCATACACTTCAGGGTCGTTGAAGACAGCAGAAATCTGGAAGGCATTATCTATAATAAACTGCGTTCCGATCATCCAATTTGACGAAGCGTCGAAGATGATATCGGGCATTGCTACTACTGGGTTTTGCGAAGGATTTGTCGGCGGCAACAGAGATTTCTTCATCTGCTTGATGACGCCCTCGACGGTGGCAGCAGGAGGATTGGCTAATGCCACATGCTGACCGAGGCCAACGTAGGAAATATCCAGAAATTTGGAACCTGGGGTTGCCGGTGGTGGACCCTCGTTCATTGGATCCCAGGTGATTGGATTATTGGGGCCGTATTCGGTACCCAAGAAGTTTCCAAATACCTTCATGGTCACTTGGCTTTTACCGTACTGCTTCTTGTATTCTATTTCGAAACCCTGGAAATCGATAAAGGCAAAATTGAAGTCGTGCATGTAGCGCACGGAAATTTCTTTAGTCTTGGTATGGATAATAATCGACAAACCATTGAGTTGGATGTCGAAAAGTTTATGCCACGGCGCGGGAAAACTAATCTTTGAACCGTGCTCGGCAAGTTCAACGATATAATTAAGCAAATCACCCAGTGTCGCATCGCCAAATGCGATGGTAAGCGTGGGATCATTGGTTGGGTCGGGTGCATAAGTTACTGTCAACTGGTTGTAGCGAAAGAGGATCTCGGTAGCTTGAGGTGCAAATTTGTAGACAATGGCCAGGGCGATTTCATTAAAAGCAATATCGCCTTCGATGAGGCCGGACGTGGTTTTCTGATCGCTTGAGCTGGTTCCACCCGACTTATGAAGCTGGAATTGAGCTGCAACATCATAGTAGTCACCACCAATGGTAAACGGCCAGTCAAACGCCGCAATGAAGCTGTAGTCGCCATACTGGGGTGTGAGGGTTGCTCCTAGATTTGTGATTTCCAGACTGGCAAGATTGCTATCGACTTTCGTTGTGTCTATGTTCCAAGTGTGTGGCAGCAAGTCATCTACAATTGTCTTAAAGGGAGTTGCCTGGCTGAGATAGGCACCAAAACTCCAGGGTGCATCGCTGGGCCCGTCTTTTTGCGCGATGACGGTAACCGGTATTTTCAATAATTGGGTTTGGGCGGCGAAATAGAAATTTTTACTGGTTGTTTGCTGTTCCAGTTTCCAGGTGATGCCGTCCAGTTCTAGATCGCCTTTCGGTAACCCTGGAATTCGAAGCAGCGTTGAGATATGTCCGTTAAATGTGTAAGTATGCTGTTTCGGTTCCGCAGAGAAAAACAACTGGTCAATAACCGTGTCACCAGCTTTCGGTTTGGCGGGCGCTGGTGAATGATCATAAAGTTGATTCAGTAAAGCGCTTAAATCTAAGGTTGCAGCCGGTGCAGGATAGCTTGGTAAACCACCGGTCACAATCAGATCGGGAAGCTCTACGGAAATATCGATAGGGCCCTGGCCGTCAAGATCAAATTCAGTACCCAGTGTTGCGGACAGTGATGGACTGCCGAGTGGATCATTGACGGCAAATTCAATCGAGAGGTTCTCAATATCGATGAGCCCCGCAAAAATAGGCCATTTCGGCGAAGCTTGGTAAGCAATACCCGCAGCAATTCTTGATAGGGTAGCCGTGGTTGAAAATAATTCCTGGGAAAGCCTCACCGAGATATAGCCAAGAGAAACCGGAGAACTAAAGACAAAACTCGACGGTACTTGAGAGCCGAATACTGGGCCACTGCTGAGGCCATTTAACGCGTTCAAACCGTCCATCTGTTTCGGCTTTTTGCTGAAGTCAGCTATGATGTCGATGCTACTACTGGTGCCATCCAGTGTTCCAATGAGATTAATGTCACCACCAAGCTCTTCAATGTTGATTGACGCTGAAATCGTCATATCACATTGAGTCGCGGAAGTTTGAGCAATTGTAGCGGTTAAGACGACATCAACTTCGAGGGAACCGATTTTATTATCGGCTTGAGCTGCGTCGGTGGTCAATGTCATTGCGGGGGTTTTGCTTAAGCCTGTAGTTAATTCGATGGGGCCTTTAAGATACACATTGTCATAACCGCCGGTGAAAAACGCTTCCACTGGCATGAAGAGGAGTTTCCCTGCCGGCAGTTTGCTATAGAAGTTAAGATTTTTTTTAATCTGCTTGTCTGTTGTGGAATCTGTGGAAGCAAATACAAATCCGGCATCACCCCAACTGGTATCGCCAAAGTCGGTTCCTTTAAGCTGGGGAAACGATTCTTTCGCTGTCCAACCGGATTGCATTCTTGCATTTATCTCCAGTTGAACTTTGTGATTCCCGTCAAAGTAGAACGTCAGGGTAACACTTTTAGTGGGCTGGCCAACTACAATTATTTTTGTACCGCTCGTTTGATTCAGGAAAACAGTACCAAAAAAATTGCCGTTACAGGTCACTGGGCCTTGCGCTGTATTGGGCTTTTTTAGCGTGCAATTCTGAATTTCAATCTTGGCATTTGGAAATAGCGCGCTTTGCGAAATCAATTCTTGTATATCAGTAGAAAGCCCTGCCGCCTTTTGCGCGGAGATAGTCAATGTGCCATTGTTAAGGAAGTTTTTTTCAATATAGGCATACAGGGTGTTTGCATCGCTGAATGGTAACACTTCTAGCTTCTGATTCATTGAAGTTTCTCCTTACCGATCGGTTGCTGCTTACCTGATCCGTTTATAACGGAACCTTGTTTGGCATAACCCCCATACCAACCGGCATTGGTGCCACTACTGTCTTTTGGATCCCCGAAAATATACAGTCCGGTTTGCCCGACCTGAGGAAAAGTGAAGGACAGTAGTTTTAATGCGATATTAGCAATTTTGAGCACGTAACTGTCACCGCTACTTATCAGGGCGATATCTCCAAATGTAAGTTTGATAATACTCTCAAGCGATATTGCCCGATTACCACCTTTTACACCGGGCAGCCCCAAGCCAACATAAACGGGGTAATTGCCACTGGAAGCCTGTCCCGGACTCCAGGCAATCATCAGCCTGGCGATAAACCCCGCGGTGTTGGCGAGTGCGCCAAGGCCTCCCAAGTTGAGTTCGTATTCAAGTCCATACCAATCATTTCCAATGCCCGATGAGGAGAAGGCAACATCGACCGGCATGAACTCTGAAGGTTTTATGGCACCGGGTCCTCCCTGCAACCCTTTCAGTTGAATAGGGAAATGGGCGGTAAGGCTATGTTGGCGCTGCATTGTCTCAGCAGTACACAGTGCAACCTGATTGGAGATAAAATGGAATTGTTTATAAGCGGGTGTTGCGCTATTAAAATCCATATCGATAGCGAGCCCCTCGAAAGCGAGCCCTTCACTACTTCCCGAGTCCGACCCATAGCCTAGAACATCAACCGGAAGCTTTTGGAATTGGAGGCTCCCTTTGATCAAGAAACGTGTATTGACCTGATTTTCTTTTGCCTTCTCAGCGCTAGGTGTCAGCGTCGAAAACTTCGCTTGTGCGATGACCACAGAACCCAATACCACACCTTGTGACTGAAAAATTGCCGTCTCGGTGGTGGAGAAAACATAATTGCCGACGCCGTTACTGTTCTGATAACTACCATTTAGTATCAGATTGTTGGCTCGTGTGCCTTTCTGGCCTGTCATGCCATCACCAAAGAGCGTGTTAATGAGCAGAGAGACTTGATTTGAAAATCCGGTAATTGCTGCATTCTTGAAAACAACTTTCAGTATCAGCACTTTGAAATCATAATCACTGTTACTGGCCAACAGCTTAGGGCTTTGATAATTAATTAAACCAAAAGTGTTACTGCGCTTCTGCTCAACACCCACTTGTGCTGCCGGCACGATGGGCGTCATGCGAACACCTACATGGTGTGCATAAAACTGCGAGGCATCAATCCCCGCTGCCAAACCTTCAAGTTCCTGAGGAAGTTTGGTGAGTGGCACATAGGCATTTATAGCAAGCACACCTTGCCAAAAAGGATTATCTAGCACGTCCCTCACAAAGCTAGCCATATCTGCGTCATTCTTTGCTTGTTCTCGAGCCGATGAAATATAGGTTTGCAAAGTTTGCTGGATCTTTGTGGGATTTTCGTTAAAAAAGTCTCCTCTCTGATACCAGCTGTTGGTACTGCCAACCAGGTTTGACATGGGTTGATCCGTGAATTTAAAGATCAGAATTGTGCCGTGCTCGCTCCAGGTTTCAGACGCAATATCAAACTCCCAGTCTGAGATCGTGATAGATAAACCCGCTGCAGACTCGGTAAGTGCCGACTGAATTTTGTTGTACTCTTTGCTATCGGTAATTTTAGTTTTGACTGCCGCTTCAAAGTCTGATTTCACTGTATAACGGGTACCCAGCAGGGGCTGCAGTGCCTTTGCGTCACCGGCACTGATTTTTTTCTCAGCGACTAGCGCATTTATCCCACTAGTCGTCAACTCATAATCAGAGTCCGCGCATTTTTGAAAACTTTCCGCACTTGATATGGGTAGAAAAAGCGCGTTGGACAGCATTGCGGATTTAAGTTGATTACGGACGTTATTTAGCTTCAGTGCAGGAGAAGACGGATCGTTTGGCAAAGCCATGGTCATACTAGTCCAGTTGTCGCCGTCAATCATCAATTCAAAACCTTGCGGTGTCACGCCTGTTTTCTGGCCGTTGCCTGATGCCGTCTTTGCAGCACTCGTTGGGAAGCTGTCCATGACGTTCTTTCTCATGGGGGCCGGCGCCGGGGGCG
>JBFKSL010000242.1:0-6767 GCA_041626995.1 Ketobacter sp.
GATCTGTTTCGACGCGAACCGACGTTCCGCGAAGCTGCAGTTCACCTTTCTCTTTTTGCCTTAGCAGCATTACTGGGCGGAATAGCGCACCATATGGCAGAAGACCCTATGGCGATAAACCGATTTAGTTACTGGGCAAATCAGCATCTACCCATGCATTTTAAGGTAAGCACCTACACCAACTTGAAAATCCGTGTCTGGATGGCGACCTTCCTCGCTATTGGGCTAACAGAATATTATTTTATGCGTATTTTCCTGCACCCCATTGCCGATCAATTGGGGTTTCAGTGGATAAAGAAAGTATTGATTGGTTCGCTAGCAGCGTTTTGTATTGCCACATTATTTATATCTGAGTATACCCTGGTAGTATGTTACCACCTGTTTACTCATTGCCTGGTGATTGGTTTTTCTTTGTACCTGATTTTCAAACTGGGGCTCACCTTGTTCTGGCAATTAATTTTTCTGGTTAGCTTTAATTTACTGACTGGAGCGGTATGGTCCTTTATGGCTTTGGGCACAATTCCCAGCGGCCCGCTCCACTACAACGATTGGTATCACATTCTTATTATTCTATTTATTGTGTACCTACACTGGACTCTAACCAAAGGTGGCTTGGCACAAGGCCTGCAAAATCTATAGCGATCTTCTACAGCCCCACCTATTGAACTCGAAAGCCCAGCGCTTGAAGCCGATTAAACTCTTCTTCGCCTATTTTTTGCTTTAAGTTTTGGGCGCCACGTAACGTTACGGTATGATACTCCCTTCGAATACGATATTTTTTTCTTAGAGCATCAAATCCTAATGCTCGCTGCGCTCGAGGCAATTGCAGGCTGCTGCGCAAACCCACATCATCTTCACGAATATCATACACGCGCCACAATACATCCCTCGCATTTTTTGGCGTCTCGGCCTGATCGCTGGCGAAGTCTAATGTGATATTAAGGTTTTCCTCAACAAGGTCATTCTCATTGATCACCACTGGTTTGTTTAAAAACTCACACAACGACTGGTAAATCATCCAGGTACCACGAACTTTTCCATCGAAGGAATAACCAGCAATATGAGGCGTAGCCACATCCACCTGACTGGCCAATTCCAAATTCAAAAAGGGTTCACCTTCCCACACATCCAATATTGCAGACAAATCGTAACGCTCTTCCAAAACCTGGCTTAAGGCCCAGTTATCCACCACCGCGCCACGTGAAGTATTAATTAATACGGCACCCTCTACCATATTTTGTAAGCGCTGTTTATTGGCAAGATGGTGAGTGGCATGGACACCATCAGCATTATAAGGAACATGCAAGGTAACGATATCAGCCTGCCAAGCTTCATCGGCAGATACCAACCCTTTCACACCCTGTTCTTGCTTGGGTGGATCACAAGCCAAAACTTTTAACCCCAAGCGTTCAAAGATCATCTTTAAACGAGAACCAACATTCCCTAACCCAATGATGCCCACCGTTTTATTGGCAAGCTTAAACTCACGAATATATTCCAATTCTAACAAAGCGGTCATAACAAATTCGGCGACAGATGTGGCGTTACAACCCGGTGCGCTGGAAAATCCTATGTTATTGTTTTTTAAATAGGTCTCATCGATATGATCTACACCGATGGTGGCAGTGCCTACAAATTTAACCGAAGTCCCCGCCAGCAATTCTTCATTGACCTGGGTGATAGAACGAACTATCAAAGCATCGGCATCCGTCAACTGTGACGCCTCCATATCTCGACCAGGCAAGGTAACCACCTCACCCAATACGCCGAAGCACTGCTCTGCCATAGGAATGTTTTCGTCCACAACAATTTTCATTATTTTTACTCCAATTCCAGCAGAACAGTTTCCAGGGTTTGCTCAACCTGACCTAAGTAGGTCACACCAAATAAATTAAAATGATTCAGCCAGTGGTACAAATCATAAAGCGCCTGACGCAATTTATGACCTTGTTTTTGCGGAAGAACATTATGGTAGGCTTCATAGGTTTGCGCTGGCATTGCACCAAACATTTTACTCATCGCCAGATCCGTTTCAGCATCACCATAATACACAGCCGGATCGTAAAGCGTTGCTTTACCCGTTGCATCCACCGCTATGTTTCCATTCCACAAATCACCGTGCAACAGACTTGCTTCAGGCTGGTGAGAAGCCATGGAAATAGGCGCGGCTTCTATTAAATGATGCAACTTTTTTATAACAGAAGAACGTAAGCCTTTTGCTTGGGCTAATTTAGCTTGTGGCAACAACCGACACTCGCAATAGAAATCCCACCAATTTTCGTTCCACCGGTTTATCTGCGGTGTTCGGCCAATATAATTGCAATGATCTAATCCGAATTGATTTGCCGTCACTGAATGCAATTGCGCTAAAGCCTCCCCGAACGCGCGAGCGTTGTTTCCTCGCACTGGCTGTAATTCAACAAATTCCATCACCATTACAGCGTGATTTTGCAGCTGCTGAGCAAAGCGCACCTGCGGAACACGAATGGCCTCGCACTGCTGCAATAACATTAAGCCTTTCACTTCTTTTTCATACATATCCATGTAATCAGCAGAACCGATTTTTAAAAACAAAGGCTCAAGTC
The DNA here is from genome assembly GCA_041626995.1 of Ketobacter sp. Lineage (GTDB taxonomy): Bacteria > Pseudomonadota > Gammaproteobacteria > Pseudomonadales > Ketobacteraceae > Ketobacter. The sequence continues at coordinate 2,586 of JBFKSL010000242.1, forward strand.
TTGGGCCATAGGCCTGATAAGTTTCGTTAATACACCCTGCGCCAGAAGAGCGAAACGAAACAGCTCTGTATTCTGCTCCCAGCTCGCTTACCAACTTATCCGTTAATGCTTCTGCCAGGGGTTTTCTTAGCACAAATATTTTTCCACCAGGTTTTCGAATGTTTTTCCCAATTCCAATGCTGCTATCAACCCTTTAAGTTGAGCAGAATCGACCTTTTGGGTTTTTATTTGCGCCAGGGTTAACGCTGTGTCTGGGTAGTGTAAGCGAATTAATTGTCGAAACAATAGTGCATCTTGCTCAGTGCCTGCCAGCTTACCATGTATACCTTTAGTTCCACGCAGAGGTAATCCAATCACTTGATCTAGATTGTCATAAAGATGTTCTAACGGACCAAAATGCCTCACCAATGCTTTTGCAGTTTTTTCGCCAATGCCTGGAATACCGGGAATATTGTCCACCGAATCGCCCATCAGTGCTAACACATCTGGAATAGAAGTTAATGGAACCTGCCACTTTTCCGCGAGCTCTGCCTTATACAGCCGAACATCATCTACCCAGTCCCACAAACAGTCCTTATCACCCACCAGTTGAGCTAAATCTTTATCCCGGCTGATGATAACGCTGCTCTTGCCTTTTTTATGGGCAGTGGCCTTGGCCCAGGCAATTAAATCATCCGCCTCATATTCCTGATGCGCCAAACAGGGAATGCCTAATTGCTCTGTCAGCAATTTACATAGAGCTAACTGATAACCAAGCGCCTCATCCGGCAACGCCCGATTGGCTTTATAATTGGGAAACAACTCATGACGAAAACCACTAAACAAACTTTCATCAAACGCCGCAACCATGTATTTAGGCTGTAACTCAACCCAATGGGTAAGCAAATTACGAAAATAACCATACACTGCGTTTACCGGGCGCCCCTGCTGATCATAAAAGTGATCAGGGATGCCAAACCAAGCGCGAAATATGTAGATACTGGCATCCAGCAAATAAACCGTGTCAGAGTCTCTCAAAATTGCTATATTCCATTAGATAACTATTTGAAAAATGTAGCATTAGACTATAACTTAGTTGCGGTTCTCACGAAAAGCGCTTGTGATAACCGGATAACGCCAATAGGTTGGCGCCTTTTTGGATAACAGGCGCACAATTTTGTAAGTGATTAGACATGGGCCTTTGCGTCACCGCCAGAAAGCAGCGACAATTAAGGCTTATACATTCTTAAGAATGCACAGTCGTCGATCGAGTTTTAATCGCTTCGCGAAACAATTATAAGAAGTGACGGATTTTCCCGAGTGAGTAAAACAATCATAAAAATAACGAATGTCTGTCTGATTGGCGCCCTCACTGCCTGCATTCTGACGTTAGCCGGCTGTGCGCGGGAGGATGTAAGTTCCACGCCGAAAACCCGAGCAGACCTGACTCTGGCGGATCTAAAAAAACGGAATGTCAGCGTAGAACCTCAAGATCTTGAGCCCATCGCCGCAGAGAAAGTCCTGCAAACCTACGAACAAGCCGTCGCATTATTTTCCACTCAGGAAGAACGCGCCCTGGCGCTACGTCGCATGGCCGACCTCACCATGGTGGCCACTGAAGACAAGATGATCGATTCTTTAGAAGAGTCCCCGCTAGCCGAAACCGGCAACTATGGTAATGACGAAGTTTTGCAATATGGCAAAGCAGTGGCCATCTACGAAGCTCTGGTTTTAGGCGCAGCCCCCGGTAGCGACATCTCTGAGGAGTATTATTTGCTGGCAAAAGCCTATGATCTGAACGGTGAGCCAGGCAAAGCCCTTGAAACGCTGGATAAGCTGGTTACTCAATTCCCTGATAGCGAATTTACTGCGGAAGCTCAGTTCCGACGCGGCGAACAGCTATTCCTACTGGGCCGATTCACCGAAGCTGCAGCAGCCTATGGAGTGGTGGTAAAAGCCGGCCCTAAGAATGAATACTATGAGCATTCTCTATATAAACACGGCTGGAGCCTCTACAAGTTGGGTGATTACGACCTGGCAGCCAATGACTTTGTGGCTCTGCTCGACCTTTATATGCCTACGCCACCTCCTAAAACCAAGGAAGAGTTGAAGAAAGAGCGTCAGGATCGCACCATCACCAAAATTGAAGCCATCCCTCTACCAGAAGTGTCCAAAACCCAACGAAAAACACTGGATGACACCCTGCGTGTGCTGAGCATGTCCTTTTCCAATCTGGAAGGCTCTCAGTCTGTTTATCAGTATTTCCGCGACAACGGCCAACGTATCTACGAACATGAGGTGTATCGATCCCTGGCTGAGCTGTACCTGTTCCAGGAACGTTATAAAGATGCCGCCGATACCTACGCTATGTTTTCGCAAAAACATCCATTACACCCGATGGCGCCGTCGATGTCTTCACGGGTTATCGACACCTACCAAAAAGGCGGCTTCCCAAGCTTGGTGTTGCCATACAAAGAGAAGTTTGTGCAGCAATACGGGGTATACAGTGCGTTTTGGGCTAGAGCCACCCCAGAAGCTCGGAATCAATATCAAGGTGACCTAAAGCAGCACCTGATAGAACTGGCCCAGCATTATCACGCCGCCGCTCAAACCACTAATCTGCCCAAAGACTACGGCGTGGCTGCACGCTGGTATCGCGAATTTCTAGCCACTTTCCCCAACGATGAAAGCGCCCCAGTCATGAACATGCTGCTGGCAGAAACCCTGTTTGCCGCCAAGGATTTTCGTCCTGCCATCGAGGAGTTTGAGCGCACCGCCTACGATTACCCTATGCATGATGGTGCGGAAAAGGCAGCCTACTTCGCCTTGCTGGCTCACCAGGAGCATCTTTCCACCATTGGAAAAGATGATCCCACCCGCCGTGGCTGGATAGCCAAGCGTGCCAGCAGCTCCCTACGCTTCGCCAAAGCCTACCCGGCTAACAAACATACCCCTCAAATACTGGACACCGTCATTGAGGACCAACTGCTGCTGGGTGATATGGATGCCGTTATTATCACTGCGCAATTGATTATTGAGCTGATTCCACCCGCTCCTCAAGCCCTGCGGGAAAAAGCTTGGATCACCTACGCTAATGCGGTTTACGATAAGCAGCAATGGTCTAAGGCAGAACAAGCCCTTAGCAAAATATTGGAATTTAAATCACTTAAAGCCAAACAGCGACAAGACTTCCAGGAACGCCTTGCTACTTCCATCTACAAACAGGGTGAAATCCTGGAGAAAGAAGGCAGGCTGGCTGAAGCAGCTGGCGAATACCTTCGTGTTGCGGTGGTCGTGCCTACGGCCTCGGTAAGAGCCAATGCGGAATTTGATGCGGCCAATATTTTGTTAAAGTTGGAAAACTACGACAAAGCCATAGAGGTACTGGAAAACTTCCGCAAGGCGTACCCTTCCCACCCACTTACGGCGGGCATTCCAGCTAAACTTAGCTTTGCCTATGAGAAAACCGGCAACCTGGCCATGGCGGCGGGTGAATTGATTGCTATTGCCAACATGAACAAGGTTACTAACCCCGAACTGGCCAGAGAAGCCCTATTGCAAGCCGCCGAAATGAAGGAGAAAACCGGTGATACCGACGGCGCCATCACCCTGTACAAGCGTTTTGTTTGGGACTATGAGCGCCCGGTTGCTCCACGAATGGAAGCTCAATATAAACTGGCTGAGCTGTATCAAAAACAAGGCGACTGGAATAAGCGCTACTTTTGGCTTAACAAGCTGGTGGAGTCTCACGCTAAAGCCGGTTCAGAACAAACTGATCGCACACAATATCTAGCTGCCTACGGTTCTTACCATAGCGCCGATGCTCTATTTAATGATTTTCGCAATATTCGCCTAAAACAACCCTTGAAAAGATCACTCAAACAGAAAAAGGCTGCCATGCAAAAAGCCAGCAAGGCCTACACCCGCACCGTGCAGTATGGAGTGATCGAATTCACCACCGCTGCCAACTACAAACTGGGTGAAGTGTATCGTCTGTTTGCGAAGTCCATTATGGAAAGTGAGCGGCCCCGCGGACTGGATGAATTGGCGCTGGAAGAATACGACATTTTATTGGAAGACCAGGCTATTCCGTTTGAAGATAAAGCCATCAACATCTTCCAAACCAATACCGAGCGCACCGCTGATGGCGTTTGGGACGAGTGGGTAGAACAAAGCTATGGCGCCTTGAAGAAACTTTCCCCA